>JAJXYV010000090.1 GCA_021780435.1 Pseudomonadota bacterium | reverse complement strand
GTCGCGCGTGGGCTGACCACACACCCCCGCTGGCCTACGAGCTTGGCGCGGGCTGTCCGTTGACCACCGCGGTGCGCTGCCCGAGGGGAACGGCGGCGCCAACCGCATTCACAGCCGGGCCGGCCCGAATTATATCGTACTTGAGCAATCGGCCGATCGTGGTTGGACGCGGGCGTCCCGGCGCGGCCGCGATCCTATTCTTCTCACCGGCACCAAGGCTCTGGCCGCGGCCAATATTCGGCTGTAAGCTCAATCCAGCATCAAGACGAGGCTTTTTCGCCTCACCAACCGACCCGATCCTCGGCACGGTGGTCAATCGATGCGGTCCTGCGGGACAAATGAGGAGGACATTTCCATGATCGAGCGCATCACCGTCGACATCGAAGGCGAAGCCACCGCCACGATTATCTGGACGCGCCGCGGCACGGTCGCACCCGGCGAACCGTGGAAGGGCTTCGCCTGCGTCTCCTGCGGCGCGCCTTTTGAGCGCCAGCCCGCGCTGGTCGTGCATGAGGAAAGTTTCGAGTTGGGCCTCTGCCTACGATGCGCCGAGGCGCTGGCGCCCGACGCCCTCAAGATAGCGAACGAGCACCTCGGCGTCGTTGGCTGAAATATTTTTGCTCGAGTACTGACGCGAATTTTCGCACGGATGCTGTGCTGGTGCTGCTCCAATCATTTCAGCCGCAGGGAGAAATCTTCTAAGTCTTTGATTTTGCTGGTGCTGCGAGAGAGGATTGAACTCTCGACCTCTCCCTTACCAAGGGAGTGCTCTACCACTGAGCTACCGCAGCTGATTGGCCCTTTGGCGCGATGGGCTGACCGGGCGCGCGGTTTCTGCCATAGCGAAACCGTCATGGCAAGCGTGAGTTTCGCCCCAGACCCGCATTTTGTCGCAAATCCGTCGAGAAGGCTTGTTCGCCGCGCCATTCGCGCTTAGAACCGCCCGGCATGCAAGAGACGTCCAGGATCCCCGAAGGCGAAGGCGAGCCCGAAAACGCTCCGCAAAGCGCTCCCCCTGCCCTTTCCCCGGCCAAGCTGGCGGAAAAGCAGCGGCTCGCGGAAGCCTTGCGCGCGAACCTGAGGCGGCGCAAGGACCAGTCCCGCCAGCGCAAGGCCAAGGGTGACGACGACGCGGGCTCTGGCAATCCCTAGACATTTTCCCGGACAACAGGCGCGGGCTTTCGCCGCGGCACAGCGAGGCGCAATGGATCGCATTAGAATCGTCGGCGGCAACCCCCTGAATGGCGTGATTCCGATTTCCGGGGCCAAGAATGCGGCGCTGCCGCTGATGATCGCCTCGCTTTTAACGGATCGCACGGTCACGCTCGAAAACCTGCCGCGACTGGCCGACGTGAGCCTGCTCGTCCGCATTCTCTCCAACCACGGCGTCGATTATTCGATCGACGGCCGGCGCCAGGGCGAAGACCCCGATTCCGGACAGACCGTCCATATGACGGCGCGCGAGATCGTCGACACGACGGCGCCGTACGACCTCGTGTCGCGCATGCGCGCGAGCTTTTGGGTGCTGGCGCCGCTGCTCGCGCGCATCGGCGAGGCGCGGGTTTCGCTGCCGGGCGGCTGCGCCATCGGCACCCGTCCGGTCGATCTCCTGCTCATGGCGATGGAGCGCCTCGGCGCCTCGATCGACATCGACGCCGGCTATGTCGTCGCCAAGGCGCCCAAGGGCCTGCGCGGCGCGGAAATCGTCTTTCCCAAGGTCACGGTCGGCGGCACCCATGTCGCCTTGATGGCCGCCGCGCTGGCGGAGGGGACGACCGTCCTCCACAACGCCGCGCGCGAGCCGGAAATCGGCGACCTCGCCGAACTTCTGGTCAAGATGGGCGCGCGGATTCGCGGCGCAGGCTCGTCGGTGATCGAGATCGACGGCGTGGCGCGGCTCGGCGGCGCCAAGCATCGCGTGTTGCCCGACCGGATCGAAACGGGGACCTACGCCATGGCGGCGGCGATGACCGGCGGCGACGTGCTGCTGCAGGGCGCCTGCGCCGAACATCTGCAAGCCGCGCTCGACGCGCTGGTCCAGGCGGGCGCCCAGGTTGAAAGCACGCCTGACGGCGTGCGCGTCATGCGCAACGGCGGGCCAATCCGGCCGGTCGATATCGTCACCGCGCCCTTCCCCGGCTTTCCGACCGACCTGCAGGCGCAGTTCATGGCGCTGATGACCCGTGCGCAAGGCGTTTCGCGAATCACCGAGAAGATTTTCGAGAATCGCTTCATGCATGTGCAGGAGCTGGCGAGGTTCGGGGCGCACATCCGGCTCGAAGGCGACAGCGCCATAGTCGAAGGCGTTCCCGTGCTGAAGGGCGCGCCGGTGATGGCGACGGACCTGCGCGCATCGGTCTCGCTGGTGATCGCCGCGCTGGCGGCGGACGGCGAGAGCATGATCCAGCGCGTCTATCACCTCGATCGCGGCTTCGAGGCGCTGGAGCGCAAGCTCAGCCGTTGCGGCGCCGATGTGACCCGGATCTCCTCGGGCGGCTAACGCCGCCCGAGCCTCAGATTTTACGGACCGAAGCGGCCTTCCGCGGGGCCACGGACGCGGCGGAACTGGTCGCGGGGGTCGGCGCGTCGTTGACCGACGCCAACGGCGTCCGCGCGTGAAAGTCCGCGACCTGTTTTTTCGCCTTGTCCAGTGAAGCGGCGTCGAGGCGCTCGCCGATCTCGTCGCGCTTCTTCGCCGCGTCGACGTCGCCCTGCAGCGCCGCGACCGCGAACCAGACATAGCTCTGGCTCAGGTTCTGCGGCGCGCCCATGCCGCGCGCATAGAGAATGGCGAGATTGAACTGGCTGTCGCGCACGCCATATTCGGCGGCGCGGCGGAACCATTGCGCGGCGGCGTTGTAATCGGGCTTGCCGTCCACGCCCTCGGCCAGGACGACCGCCAGATTGTGCATCGCGCGGATATGGCCCTGGTTGGCGGCCTTCTGGTACCAATCGGCGGCTTTCTTCGGGTCGCGCGCCGTCCCGACGCCCTTTTCATAGATCGCGCCAAGGCGATATTGGGCCTGCGGCAAACCCTGGGTCGCCGCCTTTTCGAACCAGGCGACGGCGCCGGCCTGATCCTGGGCAACGCCGCGGCCGTCGGCCAGCCTTGCTGCGTAATCATATTGCGCGACGGCGTCGCCTTTCTCGGCGAGGTCCTTGAGCGCCTGGTTCTGCGCGCCCGCCTGGATTGCGGCCATCGTGTTCGGGCGAGCGCCGATGGAGCCGGTCGTCAGGGGATCGGGCAGGCTGGCGCCCTTTTCAGTCCTGGGCGCGATGACATTGCCCGGAAGGATCGGCGCGCTGTTGAGCGGCGCCGCCGGCGCGGATTCTGGGGCCGGAGACGGCGCGGACGCGGCAGGCGCTTCCGCGGGCGGCGCGATCGGCGCGGCGGCGTTGGTTTTGGCTTCGGGCTGGGCCGGCGCCGGCGCCGGAGATGGAACGGCCGGCTTTTCCGCCTGCGGCGCGAAGACCGCCTGCATCGGCGGCGTCGGCGACTCGAAGATGCGATGGGCGCCGTAGGCGGCGAGCGTCAGCACGGAAACGCCGGCGACGAGCACGGCGGGAAGGCGGCGATTCATGCCCTTCTCGCCCGCTGCGAGCGGACGGACGAAGCGCGCCTTGTCGCCGACCGCCGCCGCGGCCGCATTGAGAGCGACGCTCGCGCGTTTCTTCTTGTCCTTCTCTTCCTGCTCGGCCTTTTCAACAGCCACGCGCGCCGCGAGCGCCCGGCGCGCGATGTCGATATAGCTGGAATGAGCGGGCTTCGGGTCTGCCGGGCCGGCGCGTTTCGGCTCTTCCAGGCCAAGCGCCGGATCGTCGTCGTCGAGATCCGCAACGACGGGCGCCGGGGCGCGGGGGCGGCGCGCGGCGGCGACTTCGCTCGGACGGCCCGCGCCGGGCTCCATCAGGAAGGCGTCGGAATCGATTGCGACGGGCGCCGGCTGGGGCGCGGCGGAACGGCCCGCCGCCTCGACGGCGCCGCGCGCCTCGATCACGTCCTCTTCGAGCAAGGCGAGGCGATCGACCACCTTTTCGAGGGTCTCGTGAACCGCCGAGAGCGTCTCCTGGGCGCGACGGTCAGAGGATTCCGTCCGTTCGCGCAGATCGGCGATCTCGCGGGCGTTGCGATCCTCGCGCTCGGGATCGCGCATCGATTCCAGGCGCGCGGACATTTCTTCGATCGCGCAATGCAAGCGGCGTTCGCTTTCGGAATCGCCACGCTCGAGGCGTTGCGAAATCTCGGCGATCCGGTTTGCGATGGAATCGTTGAAAACCGCCAATTGTGACGCAGGCTCGGCTTCCAGCTTCGCCGACAGCAAGCGCAGCAATGGCTCGAGGTCGGACGCCGGCTCGCGGTCGCGCATGGCGCTTTGCTCATTTTCGATCCGCGCAGCCAGCGTTTCGTGGAGATTGTCGAGGCGACGGACCAAATCGTCGAAACGGGCGTCGTCGACGGGCGCCGGCGTCGCTGCGCGGTCGATGCGCGAGGCCAGGTCGTTCAGCCGCGCCTCGATTTCATTCCACGGCAGCGAGATTTGCGCGCTACTGGCTTCACGAGTCTGGCGGGCGATGTCCTCCAGCCGTTCGCTCAAGACCCCGACCTGGTTCTCGAGCCGTTCAATCGGCGCGATCTTTTCCATCGCCTCGGCGATCATGGCGCGGATCTGTTCGGACTGATCATAGACCTGGAGAAAGTCCGAGCGGTCGCCGCCGCCAAGGGCGCGCAATTGCTCGATCTTGTCCTCGACTTCGCGCAGCTGACGGGAGACGCCGTCGAAGTTGGCCGAGGCGCCGGCCTCCGCCAGGGCGCGGCGGACATCGTCGGCGAGCGTTTCGATCGGCGCGAGAACGGCGTCGCGGATCCCCTCGTCGCGCGAGCGCTCGATGCGCGCCGTCAGCGCCCTGACGGCGCTTTCAAGCGAAGCGACCTGGCTGCGCGGCGCGAGATCGGCAAGCGTGTGGCCCATGGCCGCGACCTTCGCGCTCAGCGCGTCGATTTCCGCAGAAGGCGTCGGCTCGGGCCGCGCCTGGGCGGCTAGGATCATGGCGTCGCGCGAGGCCTCCATGCGCTCCGCCAGCTCCCGCGTCGCCTGTTCGATGGCGGCGGCGGCCCGCGGCGCGACCTCGCCGAGCGAACGGCCCATGGCCGCGACCTTCTCGCTCAGGGCATGGATCTCGGCCGACGACGTCGGCTCGCGCCGCGCCTCGGCGGCGCGGATCATGGCGTCGCGCGAAGCCTCCACACGCTCTGAAAGCTCGCGCAGGGCGTTTTCAAGACCAGCGACCATCGAGCGGGGCGCAGCCTCCGCGATATTGCGGCTCAGCACGGCGATGTCGCGACGCAAGGAGTCCAGCTCCTGCAAGCCCGCGGCTTGCGGCGCGGCCAGCGCGGCTTCGACCCGGCTCGCCAGTTCGCGCGCGAATTGTTCGAGGGCCGCGCGGGAC
>JAJXYV010000131.1 GCA_021780435.1 Pseudomonadota bacterium | reverse complement strand
CTGGCGCTTGGCGGCATGCTCGGGGCGATCGCGGTGGCCATCAAGCATGAGATCGTGCTCGCCATCGTCGGCGGGCTGTTCGTCATGGAGGCCTTTTCCGTGATCGTGCAGGTCGCTTCCTTCAAGATGACCGGCAAGCGCGTGTTCAAGATGGCGCCAATCCATCATCATTTCGAGCAATTGGGCTGGTCCGAGCCCCAGGTCGTGGTGCGCTTCTGGATCATCGCCTTCGTCCTGGCCTTGCTTGGCCTTACCACGTTGAAGGTGCGCTGATGATTCCGATCACCTCGCTCGCCGGCCAGTCGGTCGCCTTGTTCGGGCTCGGCGGCTCCGGCCTGTCGACCGCCAAGGCGCTCATGGAAGGCGGCGCCTATGTCAACGCCTGGGACGATTCCCCCGCCGCGCGCGAAAAGGCCGCCGCCGAGGGGGTCTATCTCTTCGACCTGCGCGAGGCCGAATGGCCGGGCTTCGCCGCGCTGGTCCTCGCGCCCGGCGCGCCGCTGACCCATCCCCAGCCGCACTGGAGCGCGGCGGCGGCGCTCGCCGCCGGCGTTCCGGTCATCGGCGACATCGAGCTTTTCTGCCGTGAGCGCGCGCTGATCGCGCCGGGCGCGCCGATGGTCGCCATCACCGGGACCAACGGCAAGAGCACGACGACGGCCCTCATCGCCCATATCCTGCGCGAGGCGGGGTTCGACGTGCAACTCGGCGGCAATATCGGCACGCCGATCCTCGATCTGGAGCCGCTCTCCGCCGAGCGCGTCCAGGATCGCGTCTATGTCATCGAATGTTCGAGCTTCCAGATCGACCTCGCGCCCTCGCTCGACCCGAGCGTCGGCGTGCTCCTCAATCTGACGCCCGACCATCTCGACCGCCACGGGACGATGGAAAATTACGCCTCCATCAAGCAGCGCCTGATCGAGGGTTCGGATTTCGGAATCGTCGGGCGCGACGACGACTGGTGCGAGGCGATCTTCCAATATCTCAAGCGCGCCGGCCATTCCGTCGTCGGAATTTCCAACACCCGGCCCCACGCGCTGGCCAGCGTCGGTTACGAGGCGGGCAGGCTGCGCCGCGCCTTCGCCTTGCCGGGGTTGAAGACGCTGGAGGAGAACCTGTTCGATCTTTCACGCGCGCCAGCCTTGCGCGGGGCCCATAATGGGCAGAACGCGGCGGCCGCCTTCGCCGCCTGCGAGCGCCTCGGCCTGCCGCATGACGAGATCGGCCTCGGCATGCGGTCCTTCCCGGGCCTCGCCCATCGCATGGAGCAGGTCGGCCGCAAGGGCCGCGTCCTGTTCGTCAACGACAGCAAGGCGACCAACGCCGACGCGACGGAAAAGGCGCTGCTGAGCTTCGACGACATCTTCTGGATTCTCGGCGGCCGGGCCAAGGCCGGTGGAATCGAGTCGCTGCGCCCGCTGTTCGGCAAGGTCGCCAAGGCCTATCTGATCGGCGAGGCGGCGGCGGATTTCGCGGCGACGCTCGAAGGCCGTGTGCCCTATGAGCAATGCGGAACCCTCGATGTCGCGGCAGCCGCGGCCGCGCGCGACGCCGCCGCGAGCGCCGCGGCCGAGCCCGTCGTGCTGCTGTCGCCGGCCTGCGCGTCCTACGACCAGTTTGCGAATTTCGAGAAGCGCGGCGACGCCTTCCGCGAGCAGGCGAAGGCCTTGCTCGACGCGAATGCGGCGCAGGGCGACCTGTTTTGAACTGAGCGGGCCGCTGCCTGCCGAAGGAGGCTCACATGATGTCTCGCGCGGAACGCTCGGCGATCGCCGACTGGTGGTGGACGGTGGACCGCTGGCTTCTCGCCGGCGTCGGCGCCCTGATCGTGCTGGGCCTCGTCCTGGTCATGGCCGGCAGTCCGCCGGTCGCCGACCGCCTGCATCTGCCGACCTTCCATTTCGTCAACCGTCAGGTCGAGTTCCTGATCCCGACGGTCCTGATCATGCTGGGCCTGTCCTTCCTGTCGCCGCGCCATGTCCGGCGCACGGCGCTGATCTTCTACCTCCTCTCGATGGCGCTGGTTTTCGCGGCCCTGCTGTTCGGCCACGAGGTCAAGGGCGCGCGGCGCTGGATCTTCGGCGTCCAGCCGTCCGAATTCCTCAAGCCTGCCTTCGTGATGCTCGCCGCCTGGGCGATTTCGGAAGGCGGCAAGCGCCGCGACGTGCCGGGAAACTGGCTGGCTATCCTGCTCTTTCCCGCAACCGTCGCGCCCCTGATCCTGCAGCCCGACTTCGGCCAGACCATGCTGATCTCGCTCGTCTGGGGCGTGATGTTCTTCATGGCCGGCCTGCATTGGTTCTGGATCGGCGGCCTCGGCGTCTCCGCGGTTTCGGCGGTCACGCTCGCCTATAAATTCGTTCCCCACGTGCGCGCCCGCATCATGCACTTCCTCGATCCGGGCCAGACGGGCGGGATCGCCGACACGTTCCAGGTGGACACGGCGCTCGACAGCTTCCTTTCCGGCGGTTGGCTCGGCAAGGGGCCGGGCGAGGGCGTGCTGAAACAGATCCTGCCCGACTCGCACACCGATTTCATCTTCGCGGTCACTGGCGAAGAATTCGGCCTCCTGTTCTGCATGGGCATCGTCGCGCTTTACGCCTTCATTGTGCTCCGGGCCCTGCTCAAGGCGGCGGACAACGAGGATCCGTTCTGCCGCTTCGCGACCGCAGGCCTCGCGCTCCTCTTCGGCATCCAGGCCTCGATCAACATGGCGGTCAATCTCCACCTGATGCCGGCGAAGGGCATGACCCTGCCTTTCATTTCCTATGGCGGCTCCTCGCTCATCTCGCTCGGGATCACCGTGGGCTTCCTGCTCGCCGTCACCCGCAAGCGACCGAAATCGGAACTCATGTTCGACCGCAACGCCCAGACTTTCGAAGCGCCGCCGGAGACGCCGATGGGGGTTCCCGCGGAATGAGCTCCGAGCCTCTCGTTCTGGTCGCCGCCGGGGGAACCGGCGGCCATCTCTTTCCGGCGCAGGCCCTCTCGCATGCCCTGGTCGCGCGCGGCGCGCGGGTTCGCCTCGCCACCGACGAGCGCGCCCTGAAATATGGCGGCGATTTTCCCGCCGAGGCGATTCACGAGATCGCCTCGGCCACGCCGACCTCCGGCGGCCTCGCCGCCAAGGCGCGCGCCGCGCTCACGCTCGGCAAGGGCGTCGTCGAGGCCTATGGCCTGCTCGGCCGGATCAAGCCGCGCGTCGTCGTCGCCTTCGGCGGCTATCCGACCGTGCCACCGGCCTTGGCCGCGTCCTTGCGCGGCATTCCGCTGGTCCTGCATGAGCAGAACGCGGTCATGGGCCGCGCCAATCGCTTTCTGGCGCGGCGCGCGAAAATCATCGCCTGCGGCTTTCCGACCCTCGACGGCTTGCCCGACGGCCTGCGCGACCGCGTCGCGCAGGTCGGCAATCCGGTCCGTCCCGCGGTGCTGGAGGCGGCGGGCCTGGCCTATCCCGATTTCGCCGACGGCAGGCTGCGCCTGCTGGTGACCGGCGGCTCGCAGGGCGCGCGAATCATGAGCGATGTCGTTCCCGCGGCGGTCGGCCTTTTGGCGCCCGAGCAGCGGGCGCGGCTCGTCATTGTCCAGCAGGCGCGCGGCGAGGACCTCGTCCGCGTCGAGGAGGCCTATCGGCGCCTCGGGGTCGCCTTCGAGGCAGCGCCCTTCTTCGCTGATTTGCCCCTGCGCATGGCGCAATCGCACCTTGTGCTTGGCCGCTCGGGGGCGTCCACCGTTTCCGAGCTGGCGGTGATCGGCCGGCCGTCGATCCTCGTGCCGTTCCCGCACGCGCTCGACGCCGATCAGGCGGCCAACGCCGCCCATCTGGCGAAGACGGGCGCGGCGGAGGTCATGCGGCAGACCGGATTCACCCCCGAATGGCTGGCCGAACGCCTCGCGCAGGCGCTCAGTCAGCCAAAAGACTTGACGCGGCGCGCGCAAGCGGCCAAGAGCGCGGGCATTCCCGACGCCGCCGAACGCCTGGCGGATCTGGCCCTCAGGATCGCCGGCCTCTAGCCGGCGGCGCGCGCGTTTTCCCCTGGAGTCGCAGAATGAAACTGCCGAGCAAACTTGGCCCCATTCATTTCGTCGGGATCGGCGGCATCGGCATGTCGGGCATCGCCGAAGTCCTGCTCAATCTCGGCTATGACGTCCAGGGCTCGGACGCCGCCGACAACGCCAATGTCAAGCGCCTGCGCGACAAGGGCGCGCGCGTCTATGTCGGCCACAACGCCAAGAACCTGGGCGACGCGGCCGTGGTGGTGGTTTCGACCGCGATCAGGCGCGACAATCCCGAACTCGCCGCCGCGCGCGAGAAACGGCTGCCTGTCGTGCGGCGCGCGGAAATGCTCGCCGAGCTGATGCGGCTCAAGCAATGCGTCGCCATTGCCGGCACCCACGGCAAGACGACCACGACCTCGCTGGTCGCGACCCTGCTCGACGCCGGCGGCCTCGATCCGACCGTGATCAATGGCGGCATCATCAACGCCTATGGCACCAACGCCCGCCTCGGCGCCGGCGAATGGATGGTGGTCGAGGCGGACGAGAGCGACGGCACTTTCCTGAAACTGCCGGCGGACGTGGCGGTCGTGACCAATATCGACGCCGAGCATCTCGACCATTTCAAGACCTATGACGCGATCAAGGAAGCCTTCCGCGCCTTCGTCGAAAACCTGCCTTTCTATGGCTTCGCGGTGATGTGCCTCGATCATCCCGCGGTTCAGGAGCTGGTCGGCAAGATCGAGGACCGCCGGGTCGTCACCTATGGCGAGAATCCGCAGGCCGACGCCCGCCTCTCCAACATCGACCTCTCGGGCGGCGTCTCGCGCTTCACGGTCACCCTGCGCGACCGTCAGCAGGGCCGCGAGGACGTGCTGGACGATCTGGTCCTGCCCATGCCCGGCCACCACAACGCCCTCAACGCCACCGCCGCCATCGCCGTCGCCCGCCAGCTCGGCGTCAGCCTCGAGAATATCCGCAAGGGCATCGCCGCCTTCGGCGGGGTCAAGAGGCGCTTCACCCGCACCGGCGAATGGCGCGGCGTGGCCATTTTCGACGATTACGGCCATCATCCCGTGGAAATAGCGGCGGTGCTGCGCGCCGCCCGCGCCTCCACGCCGAACAAGGTGATCGCTGTCGCACAGCCGCATCGCTACACCCGGCTCCAATCGCTGTTCGACCAGTTCGCGACCTGCTTCAACGACGCCGATGCGGTCATTGTCGCCGACGTCTATGCGGCGGGCGAGGCCCCGATCGAGGGCGTCAACAAGGAGGCCCTGGTCGCGGCGATCAAGGCCCATGGCCATCGCCAGGCGCTCGCCCTCGCCAGCCCCGACGACCTGCCGGACATCATCCGCAACCTCGCCGCCCCCGGCGATTACGTCGTCCTGCTCGGCGCCGGCAACATCACCCAATGGGCCTATGCGCTGCCGGGCCAATTGGCGGCGGGAGACGCTTCGTGAGCCGGAGCTGCCT
>JAJXYV010000091.1 GCA_021780435.1 Pseudomonadota bacterium | reverse complement strand
TCGACCACGCCCTCCCAGCGCCGGCAGACATAAAGCGGCATCAGCAGATGGAAATCGTCATAGGCGTGGCTGGCGAAGGTCAGCGGCGCGAGGCAGGGCGCCTTCACCTCGACGCCCAGTTCTTCGCGTAATTCCCGAATCAGCGCTTGTTCCGGCCGCTCGCCGGGATCCAGCTTGCCGCCGGGAAACTCCCACAGGCCGGCGAGCTGCTTGCCCTCCGGCCTCTGCGCCACGAGAACGCGATGATCCGCGTCGACCAAGGCGACGGCGACGACAAGAAGGAGCTTCATCACGAACGGTAATCGCCGTTGATCGCGACATATTCCTTGGTCAGGTCGCAGGTCCAGACCGTCGCCGCGCCCTTGGCCAGACCGAGATCGGCGCGAATCACGATCTTGTCTTGCTTCATGACCGCGCTCGCCGCCGCCTCTTCATAATCGGGGTCGCGCCGTCCGTGATGCGCCACCCGGACGTCGCCGAACCAGACCGACAACAAGTCGCGATCGGCCTTTTCGCCGGCCTTGCCGACCGCCATGACGACGCGGCCCCAATTGGCGTCCTCCCCTGCGGCCGCCGTCTTCACCAGAGGTGAATTGGCGATCGAAAAGGCGATTTTTTTCGCGGCTTTGTCATTCTCGGCGCCCGTGACCCGAACCTCGATGAATTTGCGGGCGCCCTCGCCGTCGCGGGCGACCTGCTGGGCCAGATCGAGCAGCACGCTCTCGAGTTTCTCGGCAAAATCCCGCAGGCTCTTGCCGCCGGCCTTTTTCGCCTTCTTTTGCCCGCGGCCTTCAGCGGCGCCGGTGGCGAAGAGCATCAAGGTGTCGGAAGTCGAAGTGTCGCTATCCACCGTCACCGAATTGAACGTGCCTTTCACGGCCTTCGAGAGCAGCTTCTGCAGCGCTTCGGCGGAAATCGCGGCGTCGGTGAAGACATAGGACAGCATGGTCGCCATGTTCGGGGCGATCATGCCTGCCCCCTTGGCCATGCCATTGATCGTCACTGCGACGCCGTCGATCATCGCCGTGGCGGTCGCGACTTTCGGAAAAGTGTCAGTGGTCATGATGGCGCACGCGGCGTCGAGCCAGCCATCCGGCTTCGCCTTGGCCGCGAGCTTGTCCAGCACGCCTTCGAATTTGGTTGCGTCGAGCGGTTCGCCGATCACCCCGGTCGAAGCGAGGAAGATTTCCTCTTCGTCCGCGCCGACGGCCCTCGCCGCCAGTTTGGCGGTCAGTTCGGCCGCTTCGCGGCCCGCCTGCCCGGTGAAGGCGTTGGCGTTGCCGGAATTGACGACGAGCGCCCGGGCTCGGCCGCGCTGCAGGTTCTCACGGCACCAGTCCACCGGCGCCGAGGGGCATTTCGAGGTGGTGAACACGCCCGCGACCGTCGCGCCCTTGTCGAAAACCGCCAGCAGCACGTCGGTGCGGCCCTTGTAGCGGATGCCGGCCGCCCCGGCCGCGAGGCGCACGCCCTCGACCGGCGGCAGTTTGGCGAAGCTTTTGGGCGCGAGAGGCGAAACGGGAGCGGCTGCGGCCATGGGATGATCCCCTTGATTTGCGTGCGCGGATTAGTCGTCGGCTTCGGCGCGTGCGTCAAGTGGCGCCGCCGCATGACGCGCCGCGTCCCGGATGCGGCGTCATCCGGGGCGCAAGACTCACGCAAGATCGTAACGCGGACATGAAAAGCCCCGCCGGAGCGGGGCCAATCATTACTTCTTCGAGGCGTCGGCGGGGGCGGCGTCCGGTTTGGCGGCGCCGTCCTTGGCCTCGTCCGTGCGGGTGATCTTGGCGGCCTCGCGCAATTTCATGATCGCCTCGCTCTGGGCGCGCTGGGCGACGAAACGCTCAAGCTGGTCGCGAACCTGATCCATCGGCGGGAAGGGCTTCGTGCGCTTTTCCAGCACCTTGATGACGTGCCAGCCGAACTGGGTCTTTACCGGATCGGAAATCTGGCCCGGCTGGAGCTTGAAGGCGGCCTCGGCGAATTCCGGCACCATGCGATCCTTGGTGAACCAGCCGAGATCGCCGCCCTTCGAGCCGGGATCCTTGGACAATTCGTCGGCCAGCTTGCCGAAATCCTCGCCGGCCTTCAGGCGTTTCTCGACATCCTGGGCCTCCTTCTCGGTCGGCACGAGGATGTGCAGGGCGTGGACCTCCTCTTCCGGCTTCTGGGCCTTGGCCGCTTCGTCATAGGTCGCCTTGAGCGCGGCGTCTGTCGCGCTGCTCTTGGCGATCTGGCCGAGATAGCCTTCCATCAGGAGCTTTTCACGGTAATAGGCCATTTTCTTCTGGAAATCGGCGGTTTGGTCCATCTTGTCGGCGGCCGCCTTCTGCGTCACCAGCTTCAGGTCGATCAGATAATCCAGCAGGGCTTTCTCGCGGGCGGCGTCGTTCATTTGCTTGGGCAGGGTCGAACCGACATCCTCACTGGCCTGGGCGAGATCCTGCGCGGTGATCGGCTCGCCATTGACGGTCGCCAGGACCTTGGTCGGATCATTTGCCGGGGCTTGAGCCAAAGCCGGCGTCAACGCCGCGGCGCAGAGAGAGATCGCAAGAGCGGCGCGACGAACGCCGACAAAGGTGGAATGAAAACGGGCCATCTGGTTTTCTTGCTCCTGGGGCGCTGGCGAGGGGCGGCGCGACGGCCGCGGGCAGGCGCGCCTTTCTGCCCGAAAATCCGGGCCGCGACAAGCGGCGGAACATTGCCTGCGGCTTAACTCTGGTTTAGATGAGCAAACTGGAAAAAGGTTGCAGGAATGTCCGAGAAAAAGCCCATCAACTGGACCAATGCGCGCACGTTGATCGCCTTGGCCATCCTCGTCGGCACCGAACTCGTCGGCGCCTCATGGGCCGCCGGCTGGGCCCTGGGCGGCTTGTTCCAGCTCGGCCCGGGCTACGCCCGCGCGTTCGAACTGATCTTCGTCGTCATCGGCTTCGTCGGCCTCTATTATTTCATGCGCACGGCCGTCGCGCATGAACCGGTCCGGAGATGATCGAGCCCATCCGGCGCACTCTGGCTCGCGACAGGCATCATGACGAATAGCGATGGGCGCGAACATAAGCATGAGCATCAGCATGGGAGCGGCCATGGGCGCGCCCATGCGGCGCGGGCCGCCTATGTCCCCGGCTTCTCGCTCCTGCGGCTCTCCGCGCTCCAGCGCCTCGGGATTGTCTCCATTGCGCTTGCCCTGCTGTGGAGTGGCGTCTATTGGGCGCTGACATGAGCCTTCGCACGCCCGCGCCGCGGGTCGTTCTCCATAACCTCACCCTCGGCTATGACCGCCACCCCGCCGTTCATCATCTGGACGGCGAGATCGTCCCTGGCGCGCTGCTCGCCGTTTGCGGCCCCAATGGCGCTGGAAAATCGACCCTGTTCAAGGCTCTGACCGGCGTTCTGAAGCCCATGGGCGGCCGAATCGACCTCGGCGGCGCGCAAACCCGCGACATAGGCTATCTGCCGCAGGCCGCGCAGGTGGACCTGAGCTTCCCGATCGACGTCTTCGACATGGCGGCGATGGGCCTGTGGCGCCGAACCGGCCTGTTCGGCGGGCTCAACCGCGCCGACGTGGCGAAAGTGAATGAGGCGCTCGAGGCGGTCGGCCTCGCCGGTTTCGAGCGCCGCCCGATCGGCGCGCTCTCGGGAGGCCAGACGCAGCGGCTGCTGTTCGCCCGCCTGCTGCTCCAGGACGCCTCGCTGCTCCTGCTCGACGAGCCTTTTTCCGCCATCGACGAGCGCACGGTCAGCGACTTGCTCGGCCTCATCGAGCGCTGGCACGCGGAAGGCCGCACCGTGGTCGCCGTCCTGCACGATTTCGACATGGTGCGCAGGCATTTCCCCGAATGCGTGCTGCTCGCCCGCGAAAAGATCGCCTGGGGCCCGACGGCTCAGGCGCTCTCCGAGGAAAATCTCGGCCGGGCGCGGCGCATGATCGAAGCTTTTGACGACCAGGCGGCCGCCTGCGGCCGCGCCGCCTAGAACGGACAGACAGAATGAGCCTTTCCTCGCTTACCGACCGCGTGACGCCGATCGAGGCCGGCGAAGAGATCGTCGCCGCCAGCTTCCTGGGCCGCGTTCCGGCCTTCGCCTTGGCCGACGGCCACATCCTGCTGGCGGAAATCGGCGAAGAGCGCCGCATCAAGGCCCACGAAGACGGCGCGATCCTCATCGCGGCCTGCGACGGCGCCCGTTTCTACACCGGTGGCGACGATGGCGCGATCGCCGCGACCGACGCCGCCGGAAAGACGGACGTTCTGGCCCGCGAAAAAGGCTGGATCGACGCCCTGGCCTGCCGGCCGGACGGCGCCTTGGCGTGGTCGACCGGCAAGACCGTGCGCGCCCGCGACGCCAAGGGCGAAATCAAGACCTGGACCGCGCCCTCCTCGGTGCGCGGCGTCGCCTTCTTCGCCAAGGGCTATCGCCTCGCCGCCGCCCATTACAATGGCGCGAGCCTGTGGTTCCCGAATACCGCCGCCGGACCGGAGGCCCTCGCCTGGAAGGGCTCGCATCTCGACGTGACCGTGTCGCCGGACGCCCGTTTCGTCGTCACCTCGATGCAGGAAAATTCACTGCACGGCTGGCGGCTCGCCGACCGCAAGGACATGCGCATGACCGGCTATCCGGCCAAGACGCGGTCCTTCGCCTGGTCCCATGACGGATTGTGGCTGGCGACCTCGGGCGCCGACGGCTGCATCGTCTGGCCCTTTTCGGGCAAGGACGGCCCCATGGGCCAGCCGCCACGCGAATGCGGCGTGCGGCCCAATGTTCTCGTCACCGCGGTCGCCTTCCATCCCAAATCGCTGATTGTCGCCGTGGGCTATGACGACGGCTGGATCCTGCTGGTGCGGCTGAACGACGGCGCCGAAATCCTGGTGCGCCGCACCGAGGCCGAGGCCGAGCGCGACGCGATCTCGGCGCTGGCCTTCGACACGGGCGGCGCGCGGCTTCTGTTCGGCGCCAAGAGCGGCAAGGCGGGCGTTCTCGACCTCCCATCCTGACATGATGATCTGTAATTGCTTCCGATCCCGGTTCGCGCAAAATCGAAAAAATCGGCGGCAATTTCGAGGAAAGTGTTTTAGGATCACCCGCTGAGGGCGCCCCGCGCCGGAACCGTCGCGCGCGCGGCGAGAGATCGTCAGCGCCCTGACCGCAAGTCCCGGCCACGCCCAAGCCCCGGCCTCGTCCAAGTCGAGCATGTCGTGATCGAGAGTGAAATCCAGCCGCAAGCGCCGGCCGACAAGGCCGGCGCGCCCACAGCCGAGGCCATTCCCGGCGCGCCGCCTCAATCCGGGGCGGAGGCGCCCGAAGCGGCCCCAAAAACGGCGCCCGCTTCATCGGCGGGCAAGGAAACCGAAATCAAATTCGTCACGGACGCCGCCGGACTCGCGGCCGCCCTTGCCTCGCCCCTTCTCCGCGTCGAAGGCGCAAGTCCGTCGCGCAAGTTGACCTCGATTTATTTCGATACGCCGGACTGGGGCCTGAAAAAGCGCAAGATGGCGCTGCGGGTGCGGCGAAGCGGACGCAGCGCCCCGCTCATGAC
>JAJXYV010000097.1 GCA_021780435.1 Pseudomonadota bacterium | reverse complement strand
CGCTCGACACGCAGATGTTGCCGTTTGCAGATGAAGCGCAGGTCGCGATTGCGCATGAGAACGCCCGGCAAAAGTCCGCTTTCGCAAAGAATCTGGAAGCCGTTGCAAATTCCAAGGACAAGACCGCCGCGCGCGGCGTGCCGCTGAACGGCGTCCATGATATGGGCGCGGCCGGCGATCGCGCCGCAGCGCAGGTAGTCGCCATAGCTGAAACCGCCGGGCAGGACGACCAGATCGGTTCCCGGCGGCAGTTCGGAGTCCGCATGCCAGACGATTTTCGTCTCGGCTCCGGCCTGCCGCAGCGCGCGAGCGACGTCGCCGTCGCGATTCGACCCGGGAAACAGCACGATCGCCGCTTTCATGGCGCTCTCCTGACGCATTCTGGCGAATTGGCGGGCGTTTCCGCCTCAGAGCAATTCGACGCGATAATTCTCGACGACCGTATTGGCCAGCAGTTTTTCGCTGGCCGCCATCAAGGCCGCCTTCGCGACGTCAGGATCAGCCCCTTCGATTTCGATGTCGAAAACCTTGCCCTGGCGAACCGACGCGATTCCCTCGACGCCGAGCGAGCGCAAGGCGCCTTCGATGGCCTTGCCTTGCGGGTCGAGCACGCCTGTCTTCAGGGTCACGGTGACGCGCGCTTTCATGAGACGAACTTTTCCTCCGTCGGCGGAATCCGGGTTGTTACTGGACGAGTTTCGGGCCGCCGGAATGCGGCTTTTCGTTTTCCTGCATGATGCCGAGCCGCCGCGCGACTTCCGCATAGGCCTCGACAAGGCCGCCAAGATCACGACGGAAACGATCCTTGTCGAGCTTGTCGTTCGACTTGATGTCCCACAGCCGGCACGAATCAGGTGAAATCTCGTCGGCGACCACGATTCGCATCATATCGCCTTCCCAGAGCCGTCCACATTCCATCTTGAAATCGACAAGACGGATCCCGACGCCGAGGAACAGCCCGGTGAGGAAATCGTTGACCCGAATGGCTAACGCCATGATGTCGTCGATTTCCTGCGGCGTCGCCCAACCGAAAGCCGTGATGTGCTCTTCCGAAACCATTGGATCGTTCAGAGCGTCGTTCTTGTAATAGAATTCGATGATCGAGCGGGGAAGCTGAGAGCCTTCCTCGATCCCGAGCCGGGTCGACAATGAACCGGCGGCGACATTGCGGACGACGACTTCGAGCGGGATGATCTCCACTTCACGGATCAACTGCTCGCGCATGTTGAGCCGGCGGATGAAATGGGTCGGAACGCCGATATCGTTGAGATTCTGGAAAATATATTCCGAAATCCGGTTGTTCAGGACGCCCTTGCCGTCGATCACCTCATGTTTCTTGGCGTTGAAGGCGGTGGCGTCGTCCTTGAAATGCTGAATCAAAGTGCCAGGCTCCGGGCCCTCGTAGAGCACCTTGGCCTTGCCTTCGTAGATGCGACGGCGGCGGTTCATGGGACAAAACCGATCTTTGAGAAAATCCACATATGCTTGGGCTCTCTATGAGCCTTCAGCGACTGTCGCGCCCCGGCGGATCGTCACGAGCGACACGGCTCGACGGGGAGCTCAAATCGCGCGGTAGGGAGCCTTTGGGCCGCTATTCCTCCGGTTCCTAGCCCGTTCCGCGCCTTGATACAACCTGTTTCCGTGCCTGGGAGCCAAAGCTCGCGCGAATTACCGGGGAAAGTCTCTGGCCAAAGCGGGCCTTGAACCAGCGTAAAGCTAGGCAGGGGCAATCTGAGCCTATATATATGCGCCGACGCAAAGTTCGAAACGGGAAGGGAATTCAAATGTCCGAATTCGACAAGCGCGAAGAATCATTCGAAAACAAATTCGCGCATGACGAGGAAGTCTTGTTCAAAGTCCTCGCCCACGCCAACAGGATGGTGGGACTCTGGGCCGCCGAGAAGCTCGGAAAGACGGGGGCGGAAGCCGAAGCCTACGCCAAGGCGCTTGTCGAGCGGGACGTTGCGGCTCATGACAAGTCGGGGGTTCTGGGCCAGATCCATAAGGACTTTACGGCGGCTGGCGTCGCCCAGTCCGAGCACCAGATCGCTCGTCATTTCGAAGAATTCCGGGCCCAGGCCGCGAAAGACGTTACGCGCTGATCGAACCGCGACGGCAAGGGATTATTGACCGACTTCGGCCAAAATGCCGGGATGCGAGTTCAATCGGAAAAGCAGGCGCCCGGATCAGACCAGATTCTGTTTCCGGGCGTCGACAAGGAGTTGGCCGACAGCGCGCGAAAGTGGTTGCGCCGGCTTGAGGGCGAAAGACGGGCGTCGCCGCTGACCGTCGAGGCCTATGCGCGTGACCTGCGGCAGTTCTTCCACTTTCTGTGCGATCGTTTCGAAACCGCCCCCGGGCTCGAAGCGCTCTCCTCGCTCAAGCCCGCCGATCTCCGGGCTTTCATGGCGCGGCGGCGTGAGGAGGGGATCGCGTCGCGCTCCCTTCTGCGGCAGTTGGCCGCGCTGAGGTCATTCGCGCATCATCTGGCCCGCGAAGGGCTGGCGCGGATCGACGCCATCGACAAGGTCCGTTCGCCGAAAATCGCGCGCGCCCTGCCCAAGGCGTTATCGGCCGACAAGGCCCGCGAACTGGCGTCGGGCGAAGAGGCGGGCGACGAAAGCCGCGCGCAATGGGTTGTCGCCCGCGACGCCGCTGTTCTCGCGCTGCTTTATGGCGCAGGCTTGCGCATTTCCGAAGCGCTGTCGATCCGGCGCGCGGATGCGCCGCTCGGCGCAATTGATTCCCTGACCGTCGTTGGCAAGGGCGGCAAGGCCCGCGCGGTTCCGGTGATTCAGCCCGTGCGCGACGCCGTCGCGAAATATCTCGACTGCTGCCCTTACCACCTCGAAAAGGACGGGCCTCTGTTTATTGGCGCGCGGGGCGGTCCGCTTTCGCCGCGCATCGTCCAGCTAACCGTCGAACGCCTTCGCGGCGCCTTGGGTTTGCCGGATTCCGCGACGCCGCACGCTTTGCGTCATTCCTTCGCCACCCATCTTCTGAGTCGGGGCGGCGATCTGCGCTCGATTCAGGAATTGCTCGGCCACGCCAGCCTCTCGACGACGCAAATATACACATCTGTGGACAAGGCGCGGCTGTTCGAGGCTTACCGCGCCGCGCATCCACGGGCCGGATAGGCGAGCTCACATTCCGAAGGCGCTGCGGAAGGCCGCGTCGGCTTGTTCGGCATAGCGGCGGGCGAGATAGGCTTCGTTCAGGACGCCGATCGGCGCCTTGGTTTCGGGGTCAAGCACAACGAGTTGGTCGGCTTCCGTCTGGTCGAACAGGGCCATGGCGGTCTTGGCGTTCATCTGCGGCACCAGCCAAACGTCCTTCTGTCGGGCGAGGCTTGACATCAGGACTTCGGCTCCCCGCGCATGGAGATGGCTTTCCGCGAGATTGACCATTCCCGCATATCGGCCGTTCTCATCGAGCAAAACCACGAATTGCGACGAACCCAGCGGATGGCGGTCGCAAAATTCGTCGATAGGCAGCCAGGCGGGCGCGGTGGGCGGATTGTGGCGCATCAGTTTGCCGACCTTGAGATCGTCGATCCAGCCGATGTCGCTGGCGCTGCGCACGTTTTCGCCCCGTAGGTGCAGGCGCCAGGTCGAGAAGGAATAACCGAAGGTCGAGCGAACCAGAAGGCTCGCGACGATCGATGCGGCGATCACGCCAGCGGTGACGGAATAGTCCGATGTATTTTCGAGGACGAGGAACGACATCGTCAGCGGGCCGCCGACGATGACGACGCCCAGCGTCGCCATGCCCGCCAATATGCAAATCGTCGGATCGGGCGCGAAGGCCGGCAGCCCGGCAATGAGCAGCGCGCCATAGATTTTTCCCATGGTGGCGCCCATGAGCAGCGACGCGAAAAAAAGTCCGCCGCGAAAGCCCGTGGCGAGCGAAATCAGGGAGGCCACGGCTTTCAGCGCGAGAAACGCGGCCAGAACCGTCAGAGGAAAATTCCCCGAAATATTGAGCCCGAGCGCGCCATGGCCGGCGCCAAGAACCTGGGGCGTGACGGTTGCGAGCGCGGCGACGGCGGCGCCGCCGAGGAGCGGCCGCGACCAGATGGGCGCCGAGGTTGTCTGCAAGGCGCGTTCGGAAGCGCCGGCGAGCCGCATCACGCTCACGCCGAGCGCGACCGAGCAGCCGGCGAGGACGAAAAGCACGGGATATTGCAGGAAGGTCAGTGGCTGCACGGGGGGCGTCACGATCTGATAGGGCGCGCCGGACACGAATTTCGTCACAAGCACGCCAATGATGGACGCCGCGAAGACCGGTCCGGCGGCGGCGATGGAATAGGTGCCGAGAACGACTTCGAACGCATAAAAGGCGCCAGTCAGCGGCGCGCCGAAGGCGCTGCCGATCGCCGCGGCGGCGCCGGCGCCGACAAGCAGACGGAGATCGCCGCGGCGCAGCCGCAAATTCTGGCCGAAAAAAGATCCAAGGCTTGAGCCGATTTGTGCGTAGCCGGCCTCGAGTCCGACCGAAGCGCCGCAGGAATTGGAAACAAGGGTCTGAAAGCTGACGACGATGCTGTCGCGTAGCGACATCTGGCCGCCGCGCAGCGCATTGGCCTCGACCGGATCGACCGGACCCGGAATGCCTTTCCTGATCCGGAAAGCTTCCATCACGCCGAGACCGAGCCCGCCCAGCATCAGGGCCGAGAAAGCCGCCAAAGGGGCGACATGGTCGGCGGCGCTGAGATGGAGGTCGAAAGGCAGATCGTAGATCAGGACATGCATGAACATCGCCGTCTTGGTCATCAAGGTGACGCAAGCGGCCGCGACAATTCCGATCAGGGCCGAGGCGGGGACCAGCGCAAGTTCATGCGAACGCAAAAGGGCGCGAAGATTGCGCGCCAGTCGCGTCGGGTCTCGGAAGATTTTCCTGGACGCGGGGGCCGGCGGCGACATTAGCGTTCCATGGTTCGGGATCTTGATTCGCCGTCGTGAAGCCGAGCGATCTCATCGTGTGAGTCTACAGATGCCAAATGAGCCGGAAAAAAGCAAAGGCCCGGGTTTCCCCGGGCCTGCGTTCAATGCTTCGGCCTTGCGCCTGCGTCAGGTGTGAATGGCGCGTTTTTCAACCGCCAGCGCGGCTTCCTTGACTGCCTCGGACATGGTCGGATGCGCGTGGCAGGTGCGGGCGAGGTCTTCGGACGATCCGCCAAACTCCATGAGCACAGCGGCCTCGTGGATCATTTCTCCGGCGCCGAAGCCCAGGATATGCACGCCGAGGACGCGATCGGTCGCGGCGTCGGCGAGGACTTTCACGAAGCCGTCGGTATGGCGCATCGCGCGGGCGCGGCCATTGGCGGTGAAGGGGAATTTGCCGCTCTTGTACGCGACGCCCCTGGCTTTCAGGTCTTCCTCGGTCGCGCCAACGCTGGCGATTTCCGGATAGGTATAGACGACGCCCGGAATCACGTCGTAATTCACATGGCCATGCTGGCCCGCGAGGATTTCGGCGACGGCGACGCCCTCGTCCTCGGCCTTGTGCGCCAGCATCGGGCCGCGCACGACGTCGCCGATAGCGTAAATTCCGGGGACATTGGTGGCGAAATGGCTATCGATGACCACCTGTCCGCGCTCCATGGCGACGCCCAACGA
>JAJXYV010000267.1 GCA_021780435.1 Pseudomonadota bacterium | reverse complement strand
AGCATGGCGTAGATTTCGAAAGCCTCGGCGAAGGCGAAAGCCGGACGAGCCTCGACGACCTCGGCGCCGGCGCTGCGAAACGCCTCGGCCGCCACGAGGACGCCCGCTTCGACATCAGCGTCCACAGGCGAGAAGGCGGAGTCCAGCCAGAGCGCGAGTCGGAGACCACGCGGCCGATCCCTGCGCGCCGGAAGGAGAGGCGCGGAGGCGCCGTCGGCGGCGAGCGAGAGGACGAGGTCGAGATCGGCCGCGGAGCGGGCGATTGGCCCCGCAACCGCGAGATCGGGCGGATTCTTGAGCCGCACGGACGGCAGGGGCGGAATGTGCCCGGCAAGGGAAATGCGCCCCCAGCTCGGCTTGAGTCCGAACAGGCCGCAGGCTTGGGCCGGCCAGCGAATCGAGCCGCCGAGATCGGAGGAAAGGTCGAAGGCGCTCATCCCGACCGCAACCGCCGCCGCCGCGCCGCCCGACGAACCGCCCGGCGTCAGCGAAAGATCCCAGGGATTGCAACTCACCCCATAAAGCGGATTATGGGTCTGGAAATCGCCGGTCAGGCGCGGCACATTGGTCTTGGCGAGGATGACGGCGCCAGCCGCGCGCAGCGCAGCGACCGCCGCCGCGTCCCGTTCGGGAACGAATTCCGCCAGCGCCTCGTCGCCGCAGGTCGTGAGCAGGCCGGCGGTCTGGAAACTGTCCTTGATGGTGATCGGCAGGCCTTCCAGAGCGCGCGCCTCGCCGCGCGCGTAACGCCTGTCCGCCTCCTCAGCCTGAAGCAAGGCTGCTTCGTAATCATAGGCCGCGAGCGCGTTGATCTGCGGATTTATCGCGAGAATGCGCGCCCAGACCGCCTCCAGCAATTCTCTTGCGGTGAATTGGCGGCGCAATAATCCCCGAAGCCAGATGGAAGCAGACGCCGCGAAGAAGACGTCGTCGAATCCCGAACCGGACGCGTTCACCCGCTTGATCCCAAGCGGCGCGCAAGGCTCACGCGTCGGCGCCTTCCATGGGCGCCGTCCGATCCTTGGCGCGGACGAGGTCGCGCGCCTCGATCAGCAATTCCTCGAATTGCGCGAGGCGCTCGGGCGGAATCTGGCCGAAGGTCTCGGAAACGAAGGCTTTCTGGGCCTCGATTCCCTGCCGGGCGAGCTCTCGACCGGGCGCCGTCAGATATATGGCGTGAGAGCGCCGGTCGCCAGGCAGCGCGCGGCGCTCGACCAGACCATTGGCGACGAGGCGGTCGATCAAGCCGGAAATATTGCCTTTGGTGACATAGAGCCGGGAAGCCAATTCCTGCTGTGAAAGTCCTTCACGCTCCGTCAGCGTGCTCAGCACGTCGCATTGCGGCACCGAGAGATCCAGGGCGCGCAAACGATTGGCGATCGCGAGCCGCGAGCGGGTATGAAGGCGGATGAGGCGGAACCAAACCCGCAATGCGTCCATTTCGCTGACCATTTTTCTTGTCGGACCCGTTCAACTTGCTGAATTCAGGACGTTACCTCGCAGGCCGGGCGCCGGCAAGGCGTCACTTCCCGTGTCAACCGGCGGCAAGGCGGCTGGAGGCCGCCTCGACAGCCGCGGACGGCATGGGAAGGCCGTAAAAATAACCTTGAGCGCGGGTGACGCCGAGTTGACGCAGGGCTTGATGCTGGCGCTGGCTTTCCACGCCCTCCGCGATAAGCTCCAGATCCAGCTTGTCCGCCAGAACGAGAATGGCCGAAACGATTGCAATCGATTCCCGCTCGCTTTCGATATTGTCGATGAAGCTCTTGTCGATCTTGATCTTCGAAAATGGATAGGAGTGGATATAGGACATCGAAGAATAGCCGGCGCCGAAATCGTCCAGGGCGATCTTCACGCCCATTCCCGCGAGTTCGACGATCGCGCGCCGTGTTTCCGCCGTGTCCTCCATCATGAGCGTTTCGGTGATTTCCAGGGTCAGGCGTTCGGGCGGCAGGCCTGAGCGCGCGAGCGAACCGCGGACGGCGGCGAGCAACCTTTCAGGTTGACGAAACTGGAGCGGGGACAGATTGACCGCGACCGGAGCGGGGCGCGACCAGGCGGCGGCGGCCACGCAGGCCTTCTCCAGGATCCGCTCGCCGATCCGGATGATGGCGCCGGTCTGTTCGGCGTTGGGAATGAATTTGGTCGGCGAAATCATGCCGCGGATTGGATGCGGCCAGCGGGCGAGCGCCTCATAGCCGACAATCTCGCCGGTCACGATATTGGCGATCGGCTGGAACCAGGGCTCGAAGGCGTCGCGCGCGAGCGCGGTCTCGATCTCGAACTCCATGACGCGCGCCTCGTTCAAGCGCGCCTGCATCGAGGCGTCGAAAACGGCCGCGCAATTCCGCCCTTTGCGCTTGGCCTCGTAAAGCGCGATATCGACCTTCTTCATCAACTCCTGCGCGGAGACGCCATGTTCCGGATAATGCGCCACGCCGAGGCTGGCGCTCATCGGGATGGACGAGGCGTCGATCACGACCGGTTCGCGCAGGATCGATACGATCCGTTCCGCAAGCCCGTCGGCCTGCCAGGAACCATCGTGGCGGGCGCCGCGCGAAAGAACCATGAATTCGTCGCCGCCGATCCTGGCGACGAGATCGCCCGGCGAAACCGCGCGGCGGAGACGCTGGGCCATTTCGACGATGACTGCGTCGCCGGCGTTGTGGCCCAGCATGTCGTTGATTTCCTTGAAGCGGTCGAGATCGATGGCCATCAGGCTGAAGGCCTCGCGCGAGCCGAGACCGCAACGCTCGACCTCCCTCTCCAGCGCCTCGGTGAAGGAAAAGCGGTTCATCAGGCCGGTCAGCATGTCGCTGAGCGCCATGCGCCGCGTCTCCAGATTGGCCCGATAAAGCTCGACGATCTTGTCGTGGGAGGCGAAGCCCATGAGCATCGAGACAGCGACCAGCGCGACCAGGAGAGCGGCATAGGCGAGGCCATCCTTCGCCGGCAAGACGAGATAGGCCAGAACCATCGGCCCACACATGCTCAGGACCTGCGCCGCGAACAGCTTGAGCCGACCGGCGCTGCGCAACGCAAAGGCGACCGTGAAACCGACCGCGACGCCCGAGGCCAGGGTCCAGTCCGCCGGTTCGTTCGTCTCGGCTACAAGCAGGAGATTGACGAGGCCGACGCCGAGCGAGAACAAGGTTCCCCAAGCCAGGAACCGCCGATCATAGGCGAGCAGACGGCGCCGATCGAGCGCGCCTGCGGCGCGCCGCCGATATTCGCCGGTCAGGCGCAACCGTTTGACGCCAACCAGGAGATTAAAGGCGAAGAACGCCCCGCAAAGGGCCGACCGCGTCAGGACCCAGACGGCGACCGTGAGCCCCAAGCCGATGAATGTCGCGGCGATGATGATGTCGGGCGCGGCGCAAAGCGAATCGATCAGATGACGAAGCAGATCATCATCCGCATTCCGATCCGAAAATTTCGCCGCGGCGGAGCCATACCAACGCCGCAGCGCAGCAAAGCGCATGGACATGCCCGAGCCTGGTTTGCGGAGGCGCGAATCAAACAACCCGAAAAGGGTTTATATCAGGTTTCCGCGATTATGTTCGCGCCGCGCAAGATCTCGATCAGGCGGCCGTGCAGGTTCCGGCCGCGACATGCCGCGTCGGCAATGCCGGCGCGCCTGACCATTCGGTGTGCGCGGGGATCGACTCGCCCTTCATCACGATGGTCAGCGGGCCGAGACGGGCGAAATCGCCGACATTCGTGTCGTAAAGCACGGTCGAGCCGGAACCGACCGTCACGCCCGAGCCGATCTTGACGCGCCCAACCTTCATGACCCGATCCTCATAGAGATGGGTCTGCAAGGCGCACAGCGCGTTGAGATTGCAGAAGTCGCCGACCTCGATGCAGTCGAATTCGGTGATGTCGGTCATGTCCAGCACGCAGCCCTTGCCGAATTTCGCGCCGAGAAGGCGCAGAACCCATGGCAGGAAAGGCGTGCAGCGCAAATGGTCGAGCATGACCTTGCCGGCAAGACCCCAATAGAGGACGGCCATCGCCTCGGTGCGCATCGCCCACCACGACCACATCGGCTTCATCACCGGCTGGTAGCGCCCCATGGTCAGCCATTTCACGCAGATGACGACAACCGTCATCGCGATGGAGATGATGGTCGCCGAGGCGATATATTTCCAGAGGACCTGGCCATAGGCGCCTTCAAGCACCGCGGGGCCGAACCATTCGATCGCCCAGGTGCCGAAGGTGATATAAAGCATCGTCGGCAGGGAGATATGGACCGCCTCGAAAACCGCGCGGGCGAATTTCTTCCAGCGCGGGGCCTCATAGGTCCAGTTCGCGCCGCCGGCGTCGAATTTCTGGCGCACGGGAAGCTTGATCGGGGGCGACCCGAACCAGGTGTCGCCCGCCGAGATCTCGTCATTGGCGGGCGGCTTGGATTTGATGCCGATCAGGCAGCCGTCGGGAATGTCGGCGCCAGGCGGCAGAACGCCGTCATTGCCGATGAAGACGCGGGAGCCGGTGCGCAGCTTTTCGAGCCGCATCCAGCCGCGCCGCACGTCCTCGTCGCCGAGGATCACTTCGTCGGCGATGAAGCATTTCTCACCGATTTCCACCAGATCGTAACGGCCGGGAATATTGGTCGAGATTTCCGAATCCTTGCCGATCTTGGCGCCCATCAGACGGTACCAGGCGCGCATATAGACCGTGGCGTAGAGCGAGGAGAGCGTTTCGAGCGTCACCTCGGTCGCCAACGAAACCGCCCATTTGCGCAGATAGAACCAGGAAAAGACCGAATAGACCCCCTCGCGGACGCGCGGCAGCACGGTCCAGCGAACCACGGCGATGAAGGCGACCGTCACCAGGACCATGACGAAGGAAGTCGGCCAAGCCATGATCGGGATCGCCGCCATGTAGAGCGCGCGACTGACCGCGGCGAGGCCGAGGTAATCGTCGATCCGGTCGAAGACCCAGAACGCGGGGAAGAGCGGCAGCAGGCCGACGGGCGGGATCGCGAGCAGCAGGATCGCGTAGATGAAGGTCTGGACGGCCCTTCTGCCATTCGACACCTGGGCGAAAGGCGGCAGGGCCTCCTTGTCGACCGAACCGACGGCGCGGCCCGGCGAACCGTCCCAGATTTCCCAGGCGCCGACCCGGGTGTAGGGCTCGAGCGAGGTCAGGTCCTTCAGTTCGGCGCCCTCCTCGATCACGCAGTCATGCTCGATGGCGCAGGAGGAGCCGATATAGCAATCGGGCCCAACCTCGATCGGCCCGACCACCATGTCGGGGCCGACGAAGCTGACATTGGCGAATTTCGCGCGCGCGCCGACAGTCGCGCCGGCGCCGATGGTCAGGAGATCGACCGCGCCGATTTCGAGTTCGGAAATATTGGCGTCCTGGCCGATCTTCGCGCCGAGCGCCTGCAGGTAGACGCGCATGAGGGGCGAACCCTGGAACCATTTGATATGGGTCAGGGTCAGCAGGCGCTGGACCAGCCACCAGCGGAAATAATAGACGCCCCAGATCGGATAGCGGCCCGGCCTGAATTTGCCGATGACCAGCCATTTCACGGCGACGGCCAGCAGGACCGTCGCGATATTGACGCAGACATAGACGCCGAGCAGGGAGGCGATCTCCTGCCAGATCGTGGCGTCGGTGTCGGTCAGCAGCATGTAGGACACGAAAATGCCCAGCCATTGCGCGGTCGCGATTGCGAAGAGGAAAGGCAAGGCGAGAGCTTGGGCGAGGCCGCACAGGAAGCGCCGGTAAAGCGGCGGCGGCTCGAAGGACAAATCCTTCGGCCCGCCGTGTTCCGCCGCCTTTTCGTCGAGCAGCGCGGCGATGGCGCGCAGGCTGCGCGCCGCATACATGTCCTGAAGGGTAATCCCGGCCAGAGCCGGGGTCTGGCGGACGAGGCCGACAAAACGCGCCGCCAGCAGCGAATGGCCGCCGAGGTCGGTGAAGAAATCGGCGTCGAAGGGAATGGTCTGCGGCGGCAGGACCTTCTGCGCGGCTTCGAGCAGAACCCGCTCGGTTTCCGACTGCGGATCCTCCTGCGCCTCCGACGCGGCGGCCGGCGCGGTCAGCGGCTCCTTCTTCAGGGCGTTGCGATTGACCTTGCCCGAGGACAGGCGCGGCAGGGCCTCGCGCGTCTCATAGCGCGAGGGCACCATATAAGGCGGCAGAACGCCGCGCAGTTCGGCGCGCAATTGCTTCGGCTCGAGCGTCGCGCCTTTTTCCGCGACCAGGAAGGCGACGAGCTGATCGAGGCCATCGTCCTGACGCAGCACGACCGCCGCCTGGCTGACCCCCGGCTGGCCGGAGAGTCTGGCCTCGATCTCGCCCAGCTCCACGCGGAAGCCGCGGATCTTGACCTGATCGTCGATGCGGCCGTGGAAGGCGATCTTGCCGTCCTCCTCCATGACCACCGCGTCGCCCGAACGGTAGAGGATCGGATCGCGTCCGGTGGAATCGAACGGATTGGCGATGAATTTCTCCGCCGTCAGCGCGTCGCGCTTGAGATAGCCGCGCGCCACGCCCGGACCGCCGATCAGCAATTCGCCTTCGACGCCACGCGCGAGCAGGTTGTTCGCCTCATCCGCCACATAGCAGGTGTAATTGGCGATCGGGCCGCCGATGGTCACCGGTTCGTCGGGGCGCACCTCCGCCACCGTGGCGACGACCGTGGCCTCGGTCGGGCCGTAGGAATTGAAAATGGTGCGGCCCGGACGGCTCCAGCGATTGGCCACCGCCGGCGGGCAGGCCTCGCCGCCGAGAATGATGACGCGCAGACTTGCGATATCGCGCGGCATGAGGCCCAGCAGGGTGGGAACCGTGTCGAGCACGGTGACGCCGACCTCTTCCATGAGGTCGGGCAAGGCTTCCGCCTCGCCCATCACCGCAGGCGTGGCGACGAACAAGGTGGCGCCGACGAGATAGGGAATCCAGATTTCTTCCATCGACAGGTCGAAGGCGATGGAGGCGCCCTGGAAAACGATGTCCGCCTTGTTGATCCTGTAGGTCTCGTTGGCGGAGCGCAGATAATGGCAGATGTTGCGCCCGGTGATGACGATGCCCTTGGGCGTCCCGGTCGAGCCCGAAGTATAGATCATATAGGCGGGATGATCCGGCGTCGCGCCCGCCTTGCGAGCGTCGACCGGGCTTTCGTCGGCGCGGTCGATCAGATCGACCTCGGTGAGGACCGGGGCGGTGATATTGCCCTGCGCCTTCACGGCGAAGGCCTCTGAGGTCAGAAGGCCCTTGGCCTCGGCGTCGAGCAGACAGGTTTCGATGCGGTCGAGCGGCGCTTCGGCGTCGAAGGGCAGCCAGGCGGCGCCCGTCTTGGCGATGGCGATCTGGCAGATGAGCAGCTCAGGTCCGCGCGGCCCCCAGAGGCCGACGACGTCGCCTGGGCCGATCCCGCGCCGGACAAGGCCGCGGGCGATGGCCGTCGCCTCGTGATCGACCTGGGCGTAGGTGAGCTTGCGCTCCATGGTCATCATGGCGATGGCGTGGGGCGAGAGCGCGGCCGTGACGGCGAAAATTTCGGCAAGCAATTCGTCGCGAACCAGATCGGGCCGCGACGCCCCGCGCAGCACCGAAAGCGGCGCCGGCGCGCCCCGTGGCGCAGGCGCGCGCTCCGGCAGGAGGTTCGTCTCGCGTTCCGTCTCGATTTCAGTCATCGCCTGATCCCAATCGCGTGGGCGCAACGCCTGCGCCTTCGCCGACCACGCCCGCCATAGCACAGGATAGCCGACGCTCCTACCCGCGAAATCCGGCGTAAAGCCTTATTTTCCGTGGGTTGGAGCCTCATTGGGCTACCTTGGCCGCCGCCGGGTCTGTCCCAGCCAAAAAATATCGCCATGCGCTTTCGCAAGCGACTTATGCGCCGATTCGCTTGCAGCGCACCATGCGGATGCTAGGCTCCGCAACCTGAACGGAAGCAAAACATTTCTGGGAGCCGCGCCATGCCGCAAGATCTCACGCCCGTCTGGCTCATCACCGGCTGCTCGACCGGATTTGGCCGGGAATTGTCGAAAATCCTGCTCGCGGCCGGACGCAGGGTCGTCGTCACGGCCCGCGATGCGACAAAAGTCGCCGACCTCGTCGCTGATCACCCCGAAACCGGGCTGGCCGTCGCGCTGAATGTCGACGATCCCGCCCAGATCGAGGCCGCCGTCGCGACCGCGAAAGCGCATTTCGGACGGATCGACGTGCTGGTCAACAACGCCGGCTATGGCTATCTGGCGGCGGTCGAGGAGGGCGAGGACGCCGAGGTCCGCGCCATGTTCGAGACCAATGTCTTCGGCCTTGCCGCCATGTGCCGCGCGGTCCTGCCGATCATGCGCGCGCAAAAGAGCGGAACCATCGTCAATATTTCCTCGATGGGCGGCGTCTGCGGCTTCCCCGGCATCGGCTATTACAATGCGACCAAATTCGCGGTCGAAGGCCTGTCCGAGGCCATGGCCAAGGAATTGGAGCCGTTGGGCGTGAAGGTTCTGATCGTGGAGCCAGGCCCGTTCCGCACCGACTGGGCCGGCCGCTCGCTGAAAACGCCGAAAAAGGCGATCGACGCCTATGCCGAAACCGCCGTCGCCCGGCGCAAGGCGACTGCCGCCTATAGCGGGAGCCAGGCCGGCGACCCGGTCCGCGGCGCCCATGCGATCATCCAGGCCGTCGAATCCGGAACGCCCCCGTTGCGCCTGGTGCTCGGCTCGGTCGCCCAGGACGTGATCGCGGCCCGCACCGAAGCCTTTCGCGCAGAACTGCTCGCCGGCAAGGAGGTCGCGCATTCCTGCGACTTCCCCAGGGAGGATGCGCCCGCGGCATGAGGGCGCCCCCCGGGGCGCGAGCGCGGCAGCCGCTTGACTTTCCGCCGCCCCCGGGCGCAAGGAAGGGCCGCGCATCGCGACGGGAGTAGGATCGTGACGATAATCATTCGGCTCGGCGCCGTTCTCGCCCTGTGCGGCCTCGTCGCGGGTTGCGACCCTTGCGGCGGGCCACTCAAATTCAGCAAGTTTCCCGGCGTCTGCAATTACGACCAGGCGAAATAAGCCGCCCGGCGAGGAACGGACGTGAGAGAGGGCAAGACCAGACGGCCTGGCAAAGGGTCGCAGATCGCGATCGGGCTGATCGGCTTCGGCGCCTTCGGCCGGCTGGTCGCCGCCCATCTCGGCCCGCTGGCCCCGATCTTCGCCCATGATCCGGCGCTTGACCCGGCGACGCGCGACCTGCCGAAAGGCGTGACTCTGTGCGACGCCGCCACGGCGGGCGCCTGCGACCTCGTGGTCCTCGCCATGCCGGTTCCGCAACTGAGCGCGGCGATCGCGGCGATCCGGCCCCATCTTCGCCCCGGCGCGACCGTGCTCGACGTCTGTTCGGTCAAGGCCCTGCCCGCGCAGATCATGGGCGACGAATTGCCCGCCCATGTCGATATCATAGGCACGCACCCGATGTTCGGTCCGCAGAGCGCGCGCGGCGGGGTCAAGGGGCTGAAAATCGTCATCTGCCCGATCCGGGGCGACGGCGCGCGGCCGCTCGCAGCCTTTCTGCGCAAGACCTTCGGCTTGCAGGCGATCCTGGCCACGCCCGAAGAGCATGATCGCCAGGCGGCCATGGTCCAGGGCCTCACCCATCTCATCGCCAAGGTTCTGGTGGAAATGGAGCCGCTGCCCCGGCACATGACCACCGCCAGCTTCGACCTGCTGCTGCGGGCCGTGGACATGGTGCGCCATGACGCGCCCGAGGTCTTTTACGCCATCGAGCGGATGAACCCTTATGCGCCGGACGTCCGCCGCCGCTTCTTCGCCCTCGCGGCGGAACTAGCGGAATCGCTGGAGAAGAACGGCGACGGCCGTTCGGCCTGAGCGGTTGGCGCACGCCGGAGCGGGCGTCAAAAAAACCAGTCGCTCAGATCCAGTCGAATCGCCCCTTGGAGAAAACCAGCACCCTGCCCTGCCAGATGTCGGCGGTCGGCGCGCGCTCCAGGCTCAGGCCGCCGATCATGTGCATCAGCGCGCGCGCGACCCCGCCGTGGGAAATCACTATGCTCGTTCGATCCTGCGCGTCCAGCCAGGGCGTCAGCCTTTCGGCCATGTCGGCGTAACTTTCGCCGCCCGGAGGGGTGAAGTTCCATTTGTCGGCCTCGCGCGCCAGGGCAAGCTCGGGGTCGGCGGCGCAGACTTCCGGCCAGGTCAGCCCTTCCCATCGTCCGAAGGTAAATTCGACGAGCCGCGCGTCAAATTCCCCGCCCGCAGGCGGCAGCCCCAGTTCACGGCGGAGGATTTCGAGCGTTTCGCGGGTGCGGCCGAGCGGCGAACATTGAAAGGTCAGCCTTTCTGGGACGATCCCGGCCGAAGCCAGGAGCTTACGAAGCGTCCGGCCGGCGCGCGCCGCCTGCTCCCGGCCGAGGGCGTTGAGCGGCACATCCTGCCGCCCCTGCAGCCGCCCTTCGACGTTCCAGTCCGTCTCGCCGTGCCGCACGAAATAAAGCCGCGGCGGCGCGCCCCCGGCCATGACCGCGTCAGGATTTCTTGACGATGTCGGCGATGTCCGGCGCGGCGGGGTTCTTCATGCCGACGATATGATAGCCGGCGTCGACATGGAGGATTTCGCCGGTGACGCCGCGCCCCATCGGCGAAAGCAGGAACACGGCGCTTTCGCCGACTTCCTCGATGGTCACTGTGCGGCGCAGCGGCGCGTTATATTCGTTCCACTTCAGGATATAGCGGAAATCGCCGATTCCCGAAGCCGCGAGCGTCTTGATCGGACCCGCGGAAATGGCGTTGACGCGAATGTCCTTCACGCCGAGATCGGCGGCGAGATAGCGCACGCTGGCCTCGAGCGCCGCCTTGGCGACGCCCATGACGTTGTAATGCGGCATCCATTTTTCGGCGCCGTAATAGGTCAGGGTCAGCAGCGAGCCGCCATTCGTCATCAGCTTTTCGGCGCGCTGGGCGACGGCGGTGAAGGAATAGCAGGAAATGAACAGAGAGGTTTTGAAATTCTCCTCGCTGGTGTCGACGTAGCGGCCCGTCAGTTCATCCTTGTCGGAAAAGGCGATGCAATGGACCACGAAGTCCAGGCCGCCCCAGGCGCTCTCGATCTCGGCGAAGACCCGGTCAAGGGAAGCGGCGTCGGTCACGTCGCATTCGCCGACGACCAGGGCGTCGATTTCCTCGGCGAGCGGCCGCACCCGCCGCTCCAGCGCCTCGCCCTGATAGGTGAGCGCGATTTCCGCGCCGGCCAGCCTCGCCGCCTTGGCGATGCCCCAGGCGATCGAACGATTGTTGGCCAGGCCCATGACAAGCCCACGCTTGCCGCGCAGCGCGCCCGTCTGAAAAGCCACGGCGGCTGCTTCCGCTTCTGTCATGTTTATCACCTGTCCCAGCTTGGCGTGTCGGGCCATTTAGCTTTTGCCCGCGCTTGAGGCAAGAGCCCCGGAATTGCGCCGTTCTCGGGCGACCGGGCGTGTAGGCGCCAAATTTTCCGTGGAAAGCTCGAAGTTTCGGGGGGCAAATCGCCGTGGCCCTGTTCAAGCCGAACCGGAATGATTAAAAGTCGTTAATATTAATTGACCGCCGAGACGGATTCGTGAGCGAGGCGGAGGGAGTCGCTGGCCCCATGGCCCAGACAATCGCCGGACTGACGCCGCTGCTGCGCCGTTATTCCCACGCCCTTCTGGGCGCGTGGCCTCCGGCGCCGCGTCGGCAGGGTGGAACGCGGCCGCGTTTCGACCAGGACGCCGACGACATCGTCCACGAAGCGCTGCTTGAGCTCTGGCGCTCGGGCGCGCGCGGATTCTCCCTCAGCAACGGGGCAAGTGATCCGGTCGCCAATCCTTTGGCGGACTCGGAAGATGGGCTGCGCCTCGCTCTTTATCGCCGGTTGACGATTCTCGCCCGCCGCCATGTCACCGCCCAAGCGGCCGCGGAGCGCCATTCTGCAACCTGTCTCGACAGCGAAGCGGAAGACATCGCGCCGACGCCTCATTTCGCCTGGGCGCCCGAGAAGCGCGCTCTACCCCGGATCCCGCTGGAATTGCGCGCCGTTCTGGCCTTGATCTCGCTTGAAGGCTTGACTTACGCCCAAGCCGGCGTCGTGCTCGACATGGCGCCCGATCGCATCCTCGCCCGCCTGGCCGTGGCGCGAGCCCGATTCGCGGGCGAGATCGCGGGCGCGCCGCGCGCGCATCTCGTCGCCGTCGCGTCCTGCGACATGCGGGCCGGTCAGCGGCCGATCAGCGAAGGCGAGTTGCATCGCTTCGTGGATGATCTCCTCGGCGACGCCCGACGCGACGCGGTCCTGGGCTTCCTCGAATCAAATCCCGTCGCCGCCCGGCGCGTCGCCGAATGGCGACGGCAGAGCGAGCGTCTCCGCCAGGCTTTCGCCCCCTTGATGGGCGCGCCCGTCCCCGTTTCTCTGGATTTCGCGCCTCGCGAATCAGGCGCCGCACGCGGATGGCGCGCCTCAGCCTCGCCGCGCCACGGCTTTCTCGGCCGGATCGCCGCATTGTTCGGCCCCCCGGACCTGCGCGCAGGCGCGGCTTCAGGGCCGCTCTGAAGGGACTCAGTGCCGCACGGCGACCGTGAATTCGCCCGCCTTGATGCGGTCGGGCAGCCGCGCGGCGAAAGCGGCGACCGCCTCTTCGCCATAGGTTTCGACCAGCTCCTGCAGCGCCGCGAACAAGGCGGCGTGGGCGAAGCTCTCGCTTTCGATCCCGGCCAGAATCGCCTCGGCGAAAGCCTCGGTGACATAGGCGAGCGCGGCCCGCCGTTCGTCTTCGGCGGCAGGGACTTCGATGAAGGAATCGGCTGTGGCGGTCATGACACTGCCGACCTTAACGGGCGAAACGGCGCAATGCGAGTTGCGTCTTAAGAAAGGGTTAATGTCGCCCTTCATTTTCCGCGCCATGCGCCATGGCGGGAGCCCGGCCGAGCGTGAAGTCGTCAATTGGCGCGGTATCTCTTTGAAATATCGTGGGCGATCCGGGCGCCTTCGTCGAGAAAGCGCGCCCTGACCAGGCGAGCATTGTCCGTGCAGGCGTGATAGGCATATTCATAGCCCTGAAGGCCACGGTTGTAGGCGCCCGCGAGCTTCTCCCGCCGCGACGGACCGGCGTCCTCGGCCGACATCAGGTTTTCCATCTGGTCGCGCCAGGGAGCATCGCTCGACCCGGCCCCGCCGCAGAGCGACTGCAGATAGGTCAAAGCGCCCATGATTTCAGACAGCCGCAGCAATTGAGGTTCGTAAGGCGGAGGCGGTCCGTCGACCGGCGGCGCCGGGTTGGCGCCGCCGCCGGCGCTCGTCGGCTGTCCTGGCGCGGCCGCCTTTGGATTCTTGTCGGCGGCGTGACTCTTGTCTTTGCGCGCCTTGGGCTTGGCGTGCAGATCGGGCGCGCCGCCATCGCTGCGGCGGCGTTGCAGACCTGCATCCGGTTTCGTGGTCGGCCGGTTGTCGAAAAAGGGAAAGAAGAATTGCGCGCGCGCGGGCGCGCCGGAGAGGATCGTCCCGGCCGCGCAACCGAAAATGAGGCCCAAGGCCAGCAGGCTCGGGCGCGCAAAGGCCCTCATCGCGCTCCATCCACGATTCGTTTGGCGTCCTCGACTATATGGGCCACGCCCGGGGTGAGCGAAAGCCCCTCATAATCGCCGGGGGCGCGCCAGAGGATCTCGATGGCTTCGGCGCTTGGCGCGCCTTCGCCCGCGACCCAGCGCGCGGCGAAGGACAGGATCACATAATGCCGATCGACCCGGCCCAACGCATCGCGGGAAATATGCTGGAATATCTGGTTGAAACCCGCCAGTTGGGCGAGAACGCCCGTCTCCTCGCGCAATTCGCGCAGCGCGGCGAATTCGACGCTCTCGCCGGTCTCGACCAGCCCACCCGGCAAGGTGAACATCCGCCGGTAAGGCGCCTCGGCGCGGCTCGCCAGCAGCACCCTGCCCTGCCGGAAGACGGCGATGCTGACGGCAAGGGCGGGCTGCGTGGGATAGTGGCGGCGAGAGGACGTCACGGATAGAGGGCCTCGACCATCCAGTCGCCCTCCGGTTTTTCGCGCGTGTAACGCAGACGTTCATGCAAGCGGAAGGGCTTGTCCGTCCAGAACTCGATCTCGACCGGGCGGATTCGATAGCCGCCCCAGTAAGGCGGGCGCGGCACATGCCCGACGTTGAATTTGGCGGCTTTGAGGGCGACCGCCTTTTCCAGTGCGAATCGGCTTTCCAGCGGCCGCGACTGCTGGCTCGCCCAGGCGCCGATCCGGCTGTCGCGTGGGCGGCTTTCGAAATAGTCGTCCGATTCGGCCTCGCTCACCCATTCGACCGGCCCGCGGAAGCGAAACTGACGGCGCAGGCTCTTCCAGTGCAGGACGCCGGCGGCCGCGGCGCCCGTTGCGGCAAGCTCCTGCCCCTTGGCGCTTTCCCGATTGGTGTAGAAGACAAATCCGTCGTCGTCGAAGCCCTTCAGCAGCACCATCCGGGCGTTGGGCGCTCCATCGGCGTCCACAGTGGCGAGGCACATGGCGTTGGGGTCGTTGATCTCATGCTTTTCGGCCTCGCCCATCCATTCCTCGAAGCGCGAGAAAGGTTCGTGCGCCGGCTTGTGGTTACGCCCCGTTAATCCGTTCATCGGAAAATAACCTTCCCAGAATCTCTTTCGTCCGGATTCGCCATTTGCGTCTGCCCCTGCTCCAGCATAGTGAATCGCCATCGCTCGGGCAGCAATATTTTCCGCTCGCGCGCCGTCTGATCGCCTGCGCCGCCCTCTGCCAGGCGCTCGTCGCCTGCGCCGTGACCGCGCCGTTCGGAGAGGGAGTCGATTCGCAGCCGACCGGCTCGATCCCTGCCGCTGCGGCGGCGGCCAAGCCCTCGAAGCCTGCCGCCCTGCCCGCCGCGCTCGACGACGAAGACCGCCGCCGCGCCATGGGCGCCCTGGCCATCGCGCTCGACCCTCAAGGCAACGGCGCCCCGGTTCGCTGGGATAATCCGGTCAGCAAGGCCCATGGCCAGGTCACGCCGGTCGGCTTCGCCTTCCCGTCGAAAGACCTGGTGTGCCGCAAATTCTCCGCCCAGTTCGACACGCCCGCCGGCGCAAGGATCGAACAAGGCTCCGCCTGCCGCGACAAGAACGCCGACTGGACCATCGCCGAACTGGCGCCCATGAAAGCCGACTGACGTCCGGCGCACCGCCTCGCCCCTTGCGTCCGTCTTGCGCCACGCCCAAATAACGGTCAAGACAAGGCGACGGCGCCTCGCGAGGGTCGTCGGAAATTGGGCTTATAACAAGAATGCGCGATCCCTATAAAGTTCTCGGCGTCGCGAAGGACGCCTCGCCGGCCGATGTCAAAAAGGCGTTCCGCAAGCTCGCCAAGCAGCATCATCCCGACCAGAACCCCAACGATCCCAAGGCGAAGGAAAAATTCGCCGAGATCAACGCGGCCTACGAAATCGTCGGCGACGAGAAGAAGCGCGCGCAATTCGACCGCGGCGAGATCGACGCCGAGGGCAAGCCGCGCCATCCCGGTTTTGAGGGTTTTGGCGCGGGCGCGGGTCCCGGCGGATTTCGGCGCGGCGGGGGCCCGGGCGGCCAGCACTTCGAGTTCAATTTCGGCGGCGGCGCCCAGGGTTTCGACGCAGCCGACATTTTCGCGGATCTGTTCAGCGGACGCGGCGGCGGCGGACGCGCCGGTTTTGGCGGCGGCGGCAGGCAGGCGCGCGAACCGGGCGCCGATATCGCGCTCGAAGCCGCCATTCCGCTGGAAACCGCCATCCACGGCGGCAAGGCGCGCGTTCTGATGCCCAATGGCCGGACGCTGGAGATCAATGTTCCGGCTGGCATCGAGGAAGGCAAGCAGATCCGCCTGCGCGGCCAGGGGCAGCCCAGCCCGAGCGGCGGCCCGGCCGGCGACGCCTTGGTGAGCGTGCGTTTCGAAAAGCACGGCCTGTTCCGGATCGATGGCCGCGACCTGCGGCTCGACCTGCCGATCGCGCTTTATGAAGCAGTTCTGGGCGCCAAGGTCGAGGCGCCGACATTGAGCGGCAAGGTCGAACTGACCCTGCCGCCGCATTCGAATTCCGGCCGGACCCTTCGCCTGCGCGGCAAGGGCCTTCCGGCAGCGGGCGACAAGGCTGCGGGCGACCTGCTGGTGACCTTGCGGATCCTTCTGCCCGACAGCGCCGACCATGAACTCGAGGAACTGGCGCGGCGGATGCGCGCCGACAAGCCTTATAATCCGCGCAACGAGCTGACCAAATAAAAAAGCCCCCGGCCGCGCGGCCGGGGACTCTTTTCGGGATCACAAATCCCGTCGATGGTGCGGGCGGCCGGGCTCGAACCGGCACGGCCGAAGCCGAGGGATTTTAAGTCCCTTGCGTCTACCAATTTCGCCACGCCCGCGGCGGCTTTGTTATAGGGTCGGGCGCGGGCGGCGGCCAAGCGGAATTTCCACCACATCCTCAATGAAAATCACGCGACTTCGGGATCACCCGCACATTGCGCGGGTGGCGGGCGCGATCGGGGGCGCCGTGAGCGGCTTCCGACAGGCGCGAGAGTTCGTCCGAGCGGTCATGGATGCGCCGCGCCAGCAGATGGACCACGCCGGCCCAGCTCTTCTGGACGCGCCCTTCCACCGCCATCAGCCGCGCGGCCATGGTCGGCTTGCGGTAAAGCTCGAACAGGGTCGAAAAAAGCGCGACATTGATGACGCCGGTCTCATCCTCCAGCGTGATGAAGATCATCTTGCCGTTCCCCGGCCTCTGCCGGACGATGACCAGACCCGCCGCCTTCTTCCAGGCGCCGTCGGAACAGGCGGGGAGATCGCTGGCGCGGATGAATTTTTCACGCGCGAAAAGCGGTCGCAGAATTCGCATGGGATGGGCGCGCAGCGACAGGCGCAGGGTCTGGTAATCGGCGACGACTTCTTCGCCGATCCGCAGGTCTGGCAATTGCGGATCGGGCTCGGCGCCCAGCTCCTCGACGCCCGCCGCGGCGAAAAGCGGCAGAGGCTTCGCGCCCGGCAGGCGCCGCGCCGCCCATAGCGCCGTGCGACGGTCGATGCTTTTCTCCGGCGCAAGGGATAAAGTCCGGCAGGAGCGGAAGGCGTCGGCGTCGGCGAGCGTCTTCAGGCAGCGCGCGGAAAGACCGGCGCGGGCGGCGCAGGATTCGACCGTCTCGAAACCTTTTTCGCGCACGGCGATGAGCGCGTTGAGCTCCTGCTCGACCAGCCCGCCGACCTGGCGAAAGCCCAGCCGCAGCGCCAGCGCGCCGTTGGCCGTGCGCTCCAGCACATTGTCCCAGAACGAGTGATTGACGTCGACGGGACGGATTTCGACGCCATGTTCGCGGGCGTCGCGCACGATCTGCGCGGGAGCGTAAAAGCCCATGGGCTGCGAATTCAGGAGCGCGCAGGCAAAGACGGCTGGATGGCGGCATTTCAGCCAGGCCGAGACATAGACGAGCTGCGCGAAGGACGCGGCGTGGCTTTCCGGAAAGCCATAAGAGCCAAAACCCTTGATCTGCTCGAAACAGCGCTGGGCGAAGTCGCGCGCATAGCCGCGCGCGCACATCCGTTCGACCATCATCGTCTCGAATTCGCCGATGGTTCCGAGATGGCGGAAGGTCGCCATGGCGCGGCGCAGGCGATTGGCTTCTTCTTCCGAAAATTTCGCCGCGACCATGGCGAGGCTCATCGCCTGTTCCTGGAACAAAGGCACGCCGAGCGTCTTGCCCAGCACGCGATGCAATTCGTCGGGCGGGCCATGTTCGGGCGCCGGCGATGGGAAGCTGACCTTTTCCTCCCCGGCGCGACGGCGCAGATAAGGATGGACCATGTCTCCCTGGATGGGGCCAGGCCGCACGATGGCGACCTCGATCACCAGATCGTAGAATGTGCGTGGCCGCAGATGCGGCAGCATGTTCATCTGCGCGCGGCTCTCGACCTGGAAGACGCCGATGGAATCGCCCCGGCACAGCATGTCATAGACGGCGCGATCCCCGCGCGGGACGTCGGCGAGACCGATGCGCAGGCCCTCATGCCGCGCCAGCAGATCAAGACCCTTGCGGATGCAGGTGAGCATGCCGAGCGCGAGAATATCGACCTTCATCAGGCCGAGCGCGTCAATGTCGTCCTTGTCCCATTCGATGAATGTGCGGTCCGGCATGGCGGCGTTGCCGATCGGCGCCAGGGAATCCAATCGGCCGCGCGTGAGGATGAAGCCGCCGACATGCTGCGAGAGATGACGCGGAAAACCGAGAATTCTTTGCGCGAAGAACAGCACCTGTTCGATGACCGGATTGTCCGGATTGAGCCCCGCTTCGGCGGTATGCTCCCTGCGCAGGCGCGGCGGCCCATAGGCGCCCCATTGCAGCGCGCCGAGCGCGGAGATCATGTCTTCCGAAAGTCCGAAAACTTTTCCGACGTCGCGCAGGGCGCTGCGCGGACGGTAGGAAATCACCGCCGCGGCGAGGCCGGCGCGCGCGCGGCCATATTTTTCGTAGATATGCTGGATGACCTCCTCGCGCCGCTCATGTTCGAAATCGACATCGATGTCCGGCGGCTCGCGCCGCTCCACGGAAATGAAACGCGCGAAGAGCAGGTCGTTTTCGGCGGGGTCAACGGAAGTGATTCCGAGCACGTAACAGACCGCCGAATTGGCGGCGGAGCCGCGCCCCTGGCAAAGAATGCTTTTTTCGCGCGCGAAGGCGACGATGTCGTGGATGGTGAGGAAGTAAGGCGCGTAATCGAGCTTGCCGATCAGCGCCAATTCCTGATCGAGCAGGTCGCGCACCTTTTGCGGCGCGCCGAGCGGATAACGCTCCGGCAAGGCGCGGCGGACCAGCTCCTCCAGCCAGGCCTGCGGCGCCCAGCCGGTGGGGACCGGCTCGTCGGGATATTCATAGGCAAGTTCGCGCAAATGGAATTGCGCTTCGCCAAGGAAATGTTCGATCTCCTCGATCGCCTCCGGCGCGTCGGCGAACAGCCGCGCCATTTCCCGTGGTTCTTTCAGATGCCGCTCGGCGTTGCTTTCAAGCCGCCGTCCGGCTTCGGCGAGACTCATATGTTCGCGCACGCAGGTCAGCACGTCCTGCAAGGGACGGTCTTCGGGAAAGGCGTAAAGCGCGTCGTTCTGCGCGAGCAATCGCACGTCCGCCGCGCGCGCGATATCGCGCAGGCGCAGCAGGCGGCGGCGATCGGCGCCGCCGCGCGGCATATTGGCCCCGAGCCAGACGCGGCAAGAGGCCGCCCGCAGACGTGCGACGGTTTGTTCGAGACTGTCGAAAGTCCGCGTCGGGAGAGCGATCAACAGCAGATCGCCGGCGTCGGCCAGAAGATCGTCGAGCGCGAGGCGGCATTCGCCTTTTTTCGCGCGCCGCTTGCCGAGCGTGAGCAGGCGGCACAACTGGCCCCAGCCCGCCCGATTGGCGGGATAGGCGGCGACATCCGAGGCGCCATCTGAAAAGACGAGGCGCGCCCCGGCGAGGAATTTGAACGTTTTCGCGCGCTGGGAGATTTCGTCTTCGCCGCGCGCGAATTCCTCGAGCGCGCTGAGCGCGCGCACGACGCCGGCGACGGAATTGTAATCGCACAGGCCAAGGCCGCCGTAATTCATGCGCAGCGCGGCGGCGATCAGCTCCGCCGGATGCGAGGCGCCGCGCAGGAAGGAATAATTGCTGGCGCAAACGAGTTCGGCGTAAGGCGTCACGCGAAAAGTCCGTGCAGGAACCAGCGCGGCAGGTCGTCGCCGCGCTCATAAAGGCCGCGCCGATAGAGCCAGAATCTTTGGCCCTCGACATCCTCGACGCGGTAATAATCGCGCGTCGGCTCCTGGATCCCGAAGAAGGCCCAGTCCGGCGCGATGCGTTCCGGCCCTTCGGCGCGCAGGATCTCGTGCATTTTCCGCCGCCAGCGGAACCGCGCCGGCGGTCCGTCGGGCGCCAGGGCCAGAACCTCGACCGGCTGGGGCGGATCGAACAAAGTGAGCGGGCGCGCGGGAGGCTCGCCCTCCGGCGGCCTGGGCCAGGCCTCGGCGGCAGAGGATGAAGAAGCGATCGCAACAGGAGCGGCATAGCCGGCGCGCTCCGGCTCATGCGCGTCGCCCTGCATGAAGCGCAGCACGCGCGCCCGGCCGAAACGCGTGGTGAGCCGATCGAGCAATTCGCCCAATTCGCGTTCTGCCTCCTGAGACTCGGCGGCGACGAGATCGCCCTGTCCGGATTCGAAAGCCTCGACCCGCGGCGCGGCCAGGCGCAAAGCGTCGAAGCCGAAACCCGGATCGAGCGGATCGGCCAGGGAATCGAGCTTCTCGCGGAACAGCAAGGCTATGATTTTCGGATCGCGCGTCGGCCGCAAGGTTTCGACCGACACCCGACGGACAATGCCATCGGCGCGAAAGAAACTGGCCTCGAACAGCCGCCCGCCCTGCCCGCGCCTGTCGAGCAGCGCCCGAATCTCGCGGATCAGATCCGCCAGGACGGTTTCAATGGACTCGCGCTGCGTCAGGGGTTCGGCGAAATGCCGCTCGACCATGCAATCGGGCGGCGGGCGCAGGGGCGTGACGCGCACGTCCTCCCGTCCGAACAGGCGCTCGATCCTGTGCGGGAAATCGGCGCCGAAACGCGCGGCGAAAGCGCGCGAGGGACGGCTGGCCAGATCGCCCAACGTCCTCAACCCGGCGCGGCTCAGGGCGAGCAGCCTGTCGTCGTCAATCTCCAAAGCGGCAAGCGGCAATTTTCCCACGGCGGCCTCGGCCTCATCGAGCGGAAAGATTCCGCCGGATGAAAAGCGCGCCAGAGCCCGCGCGCAATCAGGCGTCGGCGCCAGCGCCGCGCGTGCAGTGAAGCCGCGCGCCGCCATATCGCCGAGAACGAGAGAGACGAGCCCGGCTTCGCCGCCGAACAAATGGGCGCAGCCCGAAACGTCGAGCATGAGGCCATGAGGCGCGTCCAAAGCCGTCAGCGGCGTATAGCGTTCGCAATGCGCCGCCAGCCGGCAAAGGATTTCGCTGTCCGCGCGCCGGTCGGCTTCAGCGACGCGAAGCTGCGGCAGGCGGGCGCGCGCGTCCGCCAAGGACATGCCCGGCGCGAGCCCCTGACGCAAGGCGGCGGGATTGAGCGCATGGAGCCGTTGCGCATTGCCTTTCCTTTCGACGAGGGCGAAAGGCGCCGCGTCATCCGGCCCGTCGTCTCGGCGTCGCGGATACAGCCGCTCCGTCGCCAGGAAAGGCAGGAACAAGGCCAGATAGCGGCGCATTGCGAGCCTCTGCGATTTCACGAAGGAAGCCTCGATCACGCTGCCACTCCAAACGCCAGGAACGGTCGGCCGCGCCGCCGCGATGCCGCAGCAAGGTCACGGAAAAATTCGGCGCGCCCGGCGCATTGGCGAACAAGGGCCGGGAATTTTGCGCATGCGCCCGCCAGCGCGAGACGGCGGCGCTGGGCGGCGCCCGCGTCGCCTCGCCGACGCGGATGCGCAGCAGGAACAGCGTGACGCCGGATCGTTCCGCCGCTCGCGCCAGACGCAAGGTCGCGGTGAGATCGAGCGCGCGCGGGCAGCCGGAAATTTCGATCATGGCGGCGCCGAGGCTCCTGCATCGCGCGGCGTCGACGGCCGCGCGCAAGACGGCTTGGGCGTCCCGGCCAAGCACCAGGGAAAAGACAGCGGGATCGGCGCCGAATTCCGCCAGTCCCACGCCATTCAGCCTTCCCGCCTCGGCTTCGAGAAAATCCTGCCGCGCCCAGAGCACCGGCCTTCCAGCCGCCGCGCGCAAGGCAAGGGCAAGAGCAAAACCGGAGGCGGCAGACCAATCGGCGCCGCGCGGCGCCAGCACTTCATGCAGGCTGGCGCGGCTCAGGCCGCCGCCGAGGAAAGCGTCGACATCCGCCGCGCCCAGAGAGAAAAGGCGGGCGCGCTCCATCGACGCGGCCTGAACGCCGCCGTCGCTCCGCCCTTCGATTCGGGCGAGCGCCAGACGCAGGGCGGCCAAGGTCTTTGCGCGAGGCGACGCATCGCCCCGCCACGCAATTTCAGGCATGATCAGCACTAATGTTCATGTTATGTTCTAAACAAAAACCGAAAGGCCTCCTGAGTCAAGCGGAGTCTTCCGACGTCCCGGCCATCGCTCGAAAGCGATGGCGATTTCGGCGCGGTTCAATTCAGTTCGCGATGAACTGGACCAAGCGCAGCAAGATGTCCTTGATCGTGCGCGTTCGGCGCTCTCGGCCGATCAGACGGCCCTCAACAAGTTCGCGGCGCTGGCGAAGCGGCTTGGCTTGAAAGGTCATGACCCGCGCTCCGGCGGCGCATTCAGGCGAGCGGCGGAAGCGTCAGACGCGCCACGGCGCCGTCCCGTGACGAAATGGACATTTCAAAACGGCCGCCCTGCAACTCGGCGATCCGGCTGACAATCTTCAGCCCGAGCCCGGGCCGATCGATCCCTTTTCGCCTCGGGCCGGCCGCCTTTGCCTTCGCCCCCCCGTCGTCGATCACCGCGAAACAGGCGCCGGGGCCGGCTGTCACCCGAATCGCCGCGCCTTCGCCTGTGTGGCGGATGGCGTTGTCGATCAGGTTGCGCAAGGCGTTCTCGACCAGCGCCCGATGCCCCCGGAACGGCGACGCGCCAAGATCTTCGAAGGCGATGGTCCGGCCCGATTCGTAAACCAGCGGCGCCAGCGCGGTGACGACCTGCTGCGCCGATTCGACGGGATCGATCCTCTCCGGCGTGGAGACGCCCGCGCCTTCGAGCCGCGCCAGCGTGGTCAACTGCTCGACAAGGCGGTTGAGCGCCTCGAGATCCTCCTCCACCTTTCGGGCGCGCGGATCGGCGATCTTTTCGAGCTCCAGCCGGGCCATGGCGAGCGGCGTCCGCACCTCGTGCGAAATGGCGGAGGTCATGACCTTCTGCGACTGCATCAGCGCGAAGATGCGCTCCAGCGCCATGTTGACGGCCTTGGCGAAGTCCGCGACCTCGCGGGGCATGCCCTCGACCGGCAAACGCGCCGAGGGCGACAAGGGATCGAGCGTCGCCGCAAGATCGGCGCTCAACCGCACCGGGCGCAGCGATTGAAGGATCGAAAGGCTCGTCGCGCCGAGCACGACGACGAGCATCAGGCTCATCGGCAGCGTCATGTGGTCGGTGATTTCGTTGGCCAGCACGCGGTAGATGACCCCGTCGCGGTCGCCGAGGATCGCGACGTCGATGGTCACGGCGTCCGGATCATCCGAGAGGCTTCTGCCGCCGGAAATGTTCAGCGGCTTGCCGGGCTTGATCTCCATCATCCAGAAATCGAGCTTGCGCGTTTCCAGAGTTGGAAAATAGGCGTCGCATTCGGTCGAGCAGTTTGAATAGATCATTTCGCCCGACGGATCCAGGACTCGCATGAAATAGCCGTCGGCCGTCGTCCGGTAGCGCCCGCGCATCTTCTCGGGAATATGATAGGTCCAGTGATCTTTCGATCCGCTGAGTCCGGGCGCGAGAGCCTCGGTCTCGAGTTCGATGGCGAGCCGTCCGAGATTCTGGGTGTCGCTCCAATATTCGAGGAACACGCCCAAGAACTGGGCCACCATGGCCACGGCGGCGAAGATCACGATCCGCTTCACGACCAGCGCGACCA
>JAJXYV010000269.1 GCA_021780435.1 Pseudomonadota bacterium | reverse complement strand
CCCTGGTGACAACCGTCAGCCGGTCCTCCGGACGCATCGCGTCCTTCATCTCATAAGCCATGATGACGCCGCCCAGCCCGGCGCCCATAATGACGATCTCCGCCATCCCTGCCTCCCAATTTTGACGCGCGGCGTGGCGCCGCGTCCAAGTTTCAGCGTGTTATAATGAGTTTGTTAGATGGAGTTGCCTGGACCGGATCCATTCAAGGACGAACGCCAGCGCTCCACAAGCCCCCCAGCGCACGAAAAAAACTGAACCGACGGGCGGCGGCCCTCCTGCGACCATTTGTCCCAAGACCCAGTTGACTCTTCTTATTTTTGAATATCACAATATATGTATAAACGGCCTTTGTGCGCCGCAAAATGGCGCCCGGCCTGGGACATTTCCGGCAAGGAGACAATTGATGTTCGGATGGTTCGGTTTCGGAGGCGACCACAAGACATACAGCCCTGGCGAATTGCGCGACCTCATGCGCGAACTCAAGGGCTCCGTCGTTCTGGTCGACGTGCGCGAACATGGAGAATGGGCAGGCGGAAGGATCCCCGGCGCCGTTCATGCGCCTCTGTCACGCTTCGCGAACATGGCGAACAATCTCCCGAAGGACAAGAAGCTGGTGTTCTACTGCCAGAGCGGCATGCGCTCGCGCACCGCGCTGAGCCACGCCAAGAAGATCGGCCTTCAGGCGGACGGCCATCTTGGCGGCGGCATTTCCGAATGGCGCCGGCACGAGTTTCCCATCACCCGTTGAGCGGATCGGAAGCGCCACGCGCCTCAATCCCAGATGACAGCCAACAAGCAAGAGGTTCAACGAAATGACGATCAATGACGCGGTGCGCGCTCTGGCGGGTGCGATGGTCCTGCTCTCCGCCGCCCTGGTCTATTTCGTATCGCCGTGGTTCCTGCTGTTCACGGCCTTCATCGGCCTGAATCTGATGCAGTCGGCCTTCACCGGCTTCTGCCCACCGTCCATCGTGTTTCGGAAACTGGGCCTGAAGAACTCGAAATAGAATGGCGAAACGCGGCTGGGACGCGACGCCGCCCCGGCCCTTCGCAGCCCCTTGATTCCGCGGGGAGCCCGGGTTCGCCCGCCCCCGCGGCGGCGCTCGCCGGCCGCGCGCGATTTACAGGCCGAAGCCGACGAGCTTCGGAAGCAGCCTTTGCCTGCCCGCCAGAATGAAATCGCGAAATTTCTGCGCCGCCTTGCTCAATTCGCGATCGGAGCGGTGAAGCAGGAACCATTGCCGCACGAGAGGCAGGCCGGCGACCTGAAGCGCGACCAGATGGCCGTCGGCGATCTCGGTCAGGCAGGTATGGGCCGAAATCATCGCGATCCCCAATCCAGCCATGACCGATTGCTTGATCGTCTCGTTGGTGCCCATTTCGACGATCTCGAAAACGCGCCCTCCGCCGATCCGCTCGAGAAAGCGCTCCATCAGGAGGCGCGTGCCCGACCCCTCCTCGCGCGCCAGGAAACGCTCGCGCAGCAAATCCTCCGCCAGAATGTCGGGGTCGCCGGCGAGCCGGTGGTCCGGCGGCGCAATCAGGATATAAGGATGGTCGCCGAGCGTGGCGGCTTCCGCCTCGATATGCGCGGGCGGCCTGCCCATGATTGTCAGGTCATATTCGTTCCGTTCCAGGCCCCGCGATATTTCGCCGCGGTTGCCCACCGCGAGCGTCACGCGGACGCCGGGCGATTCGCGCTGGAAGGCGGCGACGATCGACGGCGCCAGATATTTCGCGGTGCTGACCACGCCAAAGACCAGGGAGCCTGACGCCCCCGACTTGAGCGCCGCGATCCGCTCCCCCGTGCGCACCGTCATGCGCTCCAGATCCTGCGCCATCGCCAGCAATTCCTGGCCGATTTCGGTCGGCGTGAACGGCGCGTCCCCGCTGCGCACGAACAAAGGCGCCCCGACTAGCTCCTCCAGCGATTTCAACTGAACGCTCACGGCCGGCGGCGTCACATGCAACGCGTTGGCCGCGCCGCTGACCGACCCGCGCTCGACGGTGGCGGCAAGAACGCGCAAATGCTTCCGGGTAAGGGCTCTCAGGTCCGACATTTAGATATTCTAACAGCTGTTTCCGAAATTTTAAATTTCTTTTTCAGGTTGAAAATATAAAGGTGCCGCCAGCCCGCACGAAGAAGCGGGATCGGAGGAGTGCCCATGACAAGCAAAGATTCGCCGGCGGCCAACGCCGGGGGCGAAAGCCTTGACGACTTTCTCAAGGCCTGGGCGGCGGCGGGCGAAGGTCGCGACAGTCTGGCGCGGACGGTCGCCGGACTGGCGCAGGCGGGAATCGCTCTTTCCGAGATCATCGCCGGCGGCCCGCTGAGCGGCGCGCTCGGCTCCGAGGTCGGCGGCCAGAACGCCGACGGCGACAAGCAGCGCCAGCTCGACGTCATCGCCGACGGCCTGATCATCGACGCCCTGCGCAAGACCCCGACCGCCTTTTATGCGTCGGAAGAAGAAGAGGCGATCCTCACCCTCGACCCCACGGGCGAATACGCCGTGGCCTGCGACCCGCTGGACGGTTCTTCGAACATCGACTGCAACATGCCGATCGCGACGATCTTTGGCGTTTTCCGCGCGACGCCCGGCGACGCCACCGCCTCCTTCTTCCGCAAGGGCGAAGAACAGGTCGCGGCCGGCTACGTGATCTATGGCCCGCAGACCGGCCTGCTGCTGACGCTCGGCGAAGGCGTGGCGCAATTCACGCTCGACCCGGCGTCACGGCGCTTCATCCTGATTTCGCCCAATGTCCGGATCGCGCCCACGACCCGCGAATATGCGATCAACGCCTCGAATTATCGTCATTGGCCGGATCAGATCCGCGCCTTCATCGACGATTGCGTCGAGGGCGAGACTGGCCCGCACGGCAAGGACTTCAATATGCGCTGGCTCGCCTGCATGGTCGGGGAAGCCCATCGCATCTTCTCGCGCGGCGGCGTCTTCCTTTATCCCGGCGACGACCGCGCCGGCTATCAGCGCGGCCGCCTGCGCCTGCTCTACGAAGCCTTCCCGGTCGCCATGCTGGTCGAACAGGCGGGCGGCGGCGCCACCGACGGCCTCGAGCGCATCCTGGCCAAAAAGCTGGACAAGCTGCATCAGCGCACGCCCCTGGTCTTCGGCTCGATCGAGAAGGTCGCCCGAATCGCCAGCTATTATTCCGACGCCCACTTCCAACGCGCCCACTCCCCGCTGTTTGGCGAACGCGGCCTTTTTCACAACTGAGGACCGGCAAGAATGTCCATCAAGCATCCCATCATTTCCGTCGTCGGCTCCTCGGGCGCGGGCACCAGCACGGTCAAGTTCACCTTCGACCAGATCTTCCGTCGCGAGGGCATCGTCGCCGCGTCGATCGAAGGCGACGCCTTCCATCGCTTTGACCGCGCCGACATGAAGTCCGAGATGGCGCGCCGCCGCGACGCCGGCGACAGCACCTTCAGCCATTTCTCGGAAGATGCGAATCTGCTGAGCGAACTGGAAGGTTCGTTCCGCTCCTATGCCGAAACCGGCACGTGCCGTTCGCGCACCTATGTCCACGACGCCGAGGAAGCCGAGCGCCATGGCGTGCCGCCGGGCCATTTCACCGACTGGCGGGAGATCGGCGAAAATTCCGACGTCCTGTTCTACGAAGGCCTGCATGGCGCGGTGAAGACGGATACGATCGACATCGCGGGCCAGGCCGACCTCAAGATCGGCGTCGTGCCGGTCATCAATCTCGAATGGATCCAGAAGATCCATCGCGACCGCGCCTCCCGCGGCTATACGACGGAAGCCGTCACCGACACGATCCTGCGGCGCATGCATTCCTATGTGCATGTCATCTGCCCGCAGTTCACCCAGACCGACATTAATTTCCAGCGCGTTCCGGTGGTCGACACGTCGAACCCCTTCATCGCGCGCTGGATTCCGACCGCCGGTGAATCGCTGGTGGTGATCCGCTTCCGCGACCCGCGCGGCATCGACTTTCCCTATCTGGTGTCTATGATCAACAACAGCTGGATGAGCCGCGCCAATTCCATCGTCATTCCCGGCGATAAACTGGACATAGCCATGCAGCTCATCCTGACGCCGATGATCCTGCGCCTCTCCGAGCGCAGCCGGCGCGCCAAGTAAACTCTTGAGATCAAGGATTTCGTGATGAACGAGACATTGCTCGCGGAACGCGCTCCGGCGGCGGGCCCCTCCTTCCCCGACATGGCCAACGCCATTCGCGCGCTCGCCATGGACGCCGTGGAAAAGGCCAAGTCGGGACATCCCGGCATGCCCATGGGCATGGCGGACGTCGCCACGGTGCTCTTCACCCGCTTCATGAACATCAATCCGGCCGACCCGGCCTGGCCTGACCGCGACCGCTTCGTGCTCTCGGCCGGCCACGGCTCGATGCTGCAATACGCCCTGCACTATCTGCTGGGCTATGCGGACATGCCGATCGAGCAGTTGCAGCACTTCCGCCAGCTCGGCAGCCACACCGCCGGCCATCCCGAATATGGCCACGCGATCGGCATCGAGACGACGACCGGCCCGCTCGGCCAGGGCGTCGCCACCGCGGTCGGCATGGCGCTCGCCGAGCGCATGATGAACGCCCGCTATGGCGACGATCTCGTCGATCACTACACCTATGTGATGGCCGGCGACGGTTGCCTGATGGAGGGCATTTCCCACGAAGCGATCGACCTGGCCGGTCATCTCAAGCTCGGCAAGCTGATCGTCTTCTGGGACGACAATCATATCTCCATCGACGGCGCGACCTCGCTTTCGACCTCGACCGACCAGATCGCCAGATTCCAAGCCGCCGGCTGGAACACGATCCGTGTCAACGGCCATGACGAGAAGGAGATCGAGGCCGCCATCGCCAAGGCCCGCGCTCAGAGCGACAAGCCCTGGCTGATCGCCTGCAACACGATCATCGGCTATGGCGCGCCAACCCGCGCCGGAACGTCCAAGGCCCATGGCGAGGCGCTCGGCGCCGAGGAAATCGCTGGCGCCCGCGAAAAGCTCGACTGGCCGCACACGCCTTTCGTCGTTCCGGAGCCTGTCCTGACCGAGTGGCGCAAGGTCGCCGCGCGCGGCGCCGCCGCCGAAACGCAATGGAAGGGGCGTCTCGCCGCCAGCGCCAAGGGCGCCGCCTTCGCCGCGCAGGTTTCCGGCCAGGTTCCCCAGGCGGCCGAGGCCGCGCTGAAGGAGTTGATCGCCAAGCATGTCGCGGAAAAGCCCAAGATCGCCACGCGTAAGGCCTCGGAAATCGCGCTCGCCGCGATCAACGGCGCCACGGAATGGACGATCGGCGGCTCGGCCGACCTGACCCATTCCAACCTGACCATCACCAAGGGCATGGAATCGGTTCAGCCGGACGCCTTCGGCGGACGCTACATCCATTATGGCATCCGCGAACACGGCATGGCCGCGGCCATGAACGGCATCGCGCTCCATGGCGGGTTCATTCCCTATGGCGGCACCTTCCTGATCTTCTCCGACTATGCGCGCGGCGCCATCCGCCTGTCGGCGCTGATGGGCGTCCGGGTCATCTATGTCCTGACCCATGACTCGATCGGCCTCGGCGAAGACGGCCCGACCCATCAGCCGGTCGAGACTCTCGCCTCGCTGCGCACGCTGCCGAACATGCTCGTCTTCCGTCCCTGCGACGCGGTCGAGACGGCGGAATCCTGGGCTGTCGCGCTGAGCGAGAAGACCACCCCCTCCTCGCTCGCCCTGAGCCGCCAGGCTCTGACCGCGCTGCGCACCGAGGCGACGAGCGAAAACCTCACCGCCAAGGGCGCTTATGTGCTGCGCGAAGCGGACGGCCCGCGCGACGTGACCCTGCTCGCGACCGGCTCCGA
>JAJXYV010000257.1 GCA_021780435.1 Pseudomonadota bacterium | reverse complement strand
GCATAAAAAAATATTCAATGAAATCAGTATATAAACTGCTTAAAGTTAGGGCTTGAACTTTCTATTGCGATGCAACATATTAAGAGCATGAAAGAGGAAGCGTTTTTCGGAGGATCCGAGCAACAGCGGCCGGTGGCCGCGGAAGGACAAGGAATAACCCCTATGGAACAGGTGATGATCCATGGCGGAGTCATACGCAGATTATGGCCGGCCGATCTCTCGGCTTTCAGGGAGCATCTTTTGCGCCTGGACGCCAAAAGCCGGTATGACCGCTTCGCAATGGCGGTCAACGACGAATTTCTGATCCGCTATGCAGGGCGCTGCTTCGGTATCGACGATGTCATCTATGGCTATTACGTCGATGGCGTGCTGCGCGGCGCCGGTGAATTGCGGGCCGTCGGCAACAATATCATCGGCGGATCCGTCGAGGCGGCGTTCAGCGTCGAGAAGGAATGGCGCCGTCGCGGCGTCGGCACGGAACTGATGTCGCGCATCGTGCGCGCCGCGCGCAACCGCCGAGCCGACGCCCTTTATATGTCCTGTCTCGCCAGCAATTCTGCAATGCAGGCTCTCGCCAGGAAATTCGAAGCGGATCTGCGTTTCGAGACCGACGACATGACCGGCAAGCTGGTCGCGCGCGATCCAACTCCCGCTTCGGTGTGGAGCGAAATCGCCGACAATGCGACGAGCTTCGCCACCGCGATCCTGGACTTGCAGACGCGGGTCTTCTCGATGCAGCCGCGCGCCCACTGAGGCGCGGGCCAGGCAATAGAACAAAGAAAAAGGCGCGCCGTTCGGCGCGCCTTTTTCTGTTGTTTGATTTTCGGCGCGCTCAAGCCTGCCGGTCGATCATCATGTTCTTGATCTCCGCGATCGCCTTGGCCGGGTTCAGGCCCTTGGGGCAGGCGCGGGCGCAGTTCATGATCGTGTGGCAGCGGTAGAGCCGGAAAGGGTCTTCCAGATAATCCAGACGCTCGCCGGTCGCCTCGTCGCGCGAATCGATCAGCCAGCGATAGGCCTGAAGCAGCGCTGAAGGGCCGAGATAGCGCTCGCCGTTCCACCAATAGGACGGGCACGAGGTCGAACAGCAGGCGCAGAGGATGCATTCATAGAGGCCGTCGAGCTTGGAGCGATCGTCCGGCGATTGCAGCCATTCCTTTTCCGGGGCCGGCGTTTCGGTCTTGAGCCAGGGCTCGATCGAAGCGTGCTGGGCGTAGAACACGGTCAGGTCCGGCACGAGATCCTTCACCACCGGCATATGCGGCAGCGGGTTGATCTTCACTGGCGCCTTGACGTCGTCGATCGCCTTGGTGCAGGCGAGCGTGTTCTCGCCGTCGATATTCATGGCGCAGGAGCCGCAGATGCCTTCGCGGCAGGAGCGGCGCAGGGTCAGGGTCGGGTCGATCTTGTTCTTGATGAACAGGAGGGCGTCCAGAACCATCGGTCCGCAATCGTCGCGATCGACATAATAGGTGTCGATCGACGGATTGCGATTGTCGTCCGGGTTCCAGCGATAGATGCGGAATTCGGTCAGGCGCTTGGCGTTGGCCGGCTTGGGCCAGGTCTTGCCAAGGCCGACAACGGAATTCTTCGGAAGCGCGAATTCAACCATCGGGTTTGCTCTCTCTCGTCGCCGCCTCGCCCAAGGCGGGGTCTTTCTCGCGAGGAAACGGGAGGCCGGGACCGCGGTTCCGGCCGGGATTGACCTCAGTAGACGCGGGCCTTCGGCTCGATATAGGAGACCTCGTCCGTCATGGTGTAGCTGTGCACGGGGCGGTAATCGATGGTCACGGACTTGGCGGCGTCGTCGATGGTCGCCAGAGTGTGCTTCATCCAGTTGACATCGTCGCGATTGGCGAAATCCTCGCGGGCGTGGGCGCCGCGCGATTCCTTGCGGTTCTCGGCGCCGACCATGGTCACGGCCGCCTGGACGACCAGATTGTCGAATTCGAGGGTCTCGATCAGGTCCGAGTTCCAGATCAGCGAGCGGTCGGAGACGCGCAGGTCGTCGCGGCCCTTCCAGACGTCGTGGATGAGCTTGACGCCTTCCTCAAGCACTTCTCCGGTGCGATAGACCGCGCAATTGTTCTGCATCACGCGCTGCATTTTCAGGCGAAGTTCGGCGGTCGGCGTGCCGCCATTGGCGTAGCGGTAGTGGTCGAGGCGCGACAGGGCGAGATCGGCCGAATTTTCCGGCAGATTGTCCTGCTTCGCGCCCGCCTTGACGAGTTCCGCAGCGCGCTGGCCGGCGGCGCGGCCAAACACCACGAGGTCGATCAGCGAATTGGAGCCGAGGCGGTTGGCGCCGTGGACCGAAACGCAGGCCGCCTCGCCGATCGCCATCAGGCCGGGCACCACCACATCCGGGTCGTCGCCCCTCTTGGTGAGCACTTCGCCGTGATAGTTGGTCTGGATGCCGCCCATATTGTAATGGACCGTCGGCAGGACCGGGATGGGCTCGCGGGTGACGTCCACGCCGGCGAAGATCTTGGCGCTTTCCGAAATGCCGGGCAGGCGCTCGTGCAGGATCTTCGGATCGAGATGGTCGAGGTGCAGGAAGATGTGGTCCTTGTTCTTGCCCACGCCGCGGCCTTCGCGGATCTCCATGGTCATGGCGCGCGAGACCATGTCGCGCGGGGCCAGATCCTTCACGGAAGGGGCATAGCGCTCCATGAAGCGTTCGCCGGACGAATTGGTCAGATAGCCGCCTTCGCCGCGCGCGCCTTCGGTGATCAGGCAGCCTGCGCCATAGATGCCGGTCGGATGGAACTGGACGAATTCCAGATCCTGCAACGGGAGCCCCGCGCGTAGAACCATGCCGCCGCCGTCGCCGGTGCAGGTATGGGCCGAAGTGGCGGAGAAATAAGCGCGGCCATAGCCGCCCGTCGCCAGAATCACGAGCTGTGAGCGGAAGCGGTGGATCGTGCCGTCGTCCATCTTCAGGCAGACGACGCCGCGGCACCGACCTTCCGAGTCCATGATCAGGTCGATGGCGAAATATTCGATGAAGAATTCCGTCGAGTTCTTCAGCGCCTGGCCATAAAGCGTGTGCAGCATGGCGTGGCCGGTGCGGTCGGCGGCGGCGCAGGTGCGTTGCGCCGGCGGGCCCTTGCCGAAATCGGTGGTCATGCCGCCGAAGGGGCGCTGGTAGATCTTGCCGTCGACGGTGCGGGAGAAGGGAACGCCCCAATGCTCCAGCTCATAAACGGCGGCCGGGGCGTTGCGGCACAGATATTCGATCGCGTCCTGGTCTCCGAGCCAGTCGGAGCCCTTGACGGTGTCGTACATGTGCCATTTCCAGTTGTCCGGCCCCATGTTGGCGAGCGAGGCGGCGACGCCGCCCTGCGCCGCGACCGTGTGCGAACGGGTCGGGAAAACCTTGGAAATGCATGCCGTGCGCAGGCCCGCTTGCGAGCAGCCGACCGTGGCGCGCAGACCCGCGCCGCCTGCGCCGACCACGACCACGTCGAAGGTGTGGTCGGTGATCGGATAGGCCTTGCCGCCGATGGCCGCCTTGGCCGGGGCGTCGTTCGATGCCATGGGATGAATCCTTGATCAGGAATTGCGAAAGGCCGGGCGGCTCGCGCGCGCCCGGACGACAATCAGGTGAAGCTCAGGCGCAGCACCGAATAGACCAGCGCGGCCCCGATCAGGAGGCCGAAGCAGATGTTCGCCATCAAAGCGAGATGTTTCGTCCGCTCGGAATGGACATAATCCTCGATGATCACCTGCATGCCGAGCGTCATGTGATAGGCGCCGACGCCGACGAAAAGCAGCAGGAGAATGCCGGCGAGCGGCGAGCCCAACAGGATTCTCGCGCTTTGGAAATCACGCCCGACGAGCGACAGGACGACCAGGACAAAGGCGATCGTCAGCGGCAGCAAGGCGAAGGCGGTGAGGCGCATCATCCAGGCGTGATGGGTGCCGGATTTGGCCGAGCCGAGGAAACCGACGCGCGCGCGCGGCGTCCGCAGGGAGGCTTTCTGGGTCATCGGGCGGTCCTCAGCGAAGGATGAAGGAGACGATCCACAGCAGGACCGTCAGAATTGCGGCCGCGGCGAAGGAGCCGATCGCCAGCTTGTCGCGCGCTTCGGGATCGAAGCCCTTGCCGGCGTCCCAGATCGCGTGGCGCAGGCCGCCCATGACGTGAAGCAGCAGAACGAAAGTATAGCCGAACAGCACAAGTTGGCCGAGGAACGAGCCGAAGATCGCCGACGCGAAATTGAAGCTGTGGACGTCGTCCGCCGCCGCGACCAGATAATAGACCAGCAGCAGCGTGCCAAAATAAAGCGCGACGCCGGTCGCGCGATGCGCGATCGACGCGGCCATGGTCGGAGACCATTTGTAGATCTCGAGATGGGGGGAGAGCGGGCGGCGCTGCTCCAGCGGAATCGGGCTGGGATCGGCCATGAATTTCACCCTTCCTGTTCGTACTTAGCCGGGGCGCGTTCGCGGGACGCGGTTGGCGTCCGGGGAGCGCAAAATGAAGCCAGGGGTTATCAATTTCACTAATGGAAACGAGTGCGCTGCGCAATGAGATCGGCCTCAGCCATTCGATGTAGGTCCGGGCCGCCCGAGCATCTCGACAGAGCGGCGGCGGATCGCCCGGAAGGGCCTGAGTCGCGGGACATTGCAAGGGATGTCGCGGCTCTTTCTTCTCGATATGGGACGCTTGATCGCGCCTTTTTGCGCGGCGGAAAGGCGAATGTCTTGCTTTCGCAACGCAAAGAAGCGAAAGCTAGAGAGGGGGGAGGCCAGAGTATGATGTCGTTCGACTTTTCCGCTCGCGCCGGGGCCCAAGGGCGCTCGGACGAAAATCTTGGCGAGGCGCCGGCTTTTGGCGTCCTGCAGGCCCGCATGGGTCATGAGCGTCCCGGCAAGCGGTCGCGCCTCGCACGGTTTGCCGCGCGTTTCGTCGTCCCGGGCGCGCAAGGCGTCGCGGGGCTCTTGTTGTTTGCCGCCGCCTCTCTTTTTCCGGGCCAGGCCGCAGCGGCCCCTCGTCTCACCCTGCAGTCGGGTGGAATCAGCCGATCGGCGGTCGTCGTCGAGCACGAACGGTTGAAACTGCGACGCAGGCCGCTGGTCATCGTTCTTCATCCCAAGGCGGCCGGCCCGCGCGGACACCGCCACTCGCGATTTGAAGAGATCGCCGAATCGAGCAAGCCGGTCTTCCTTTACCCGGAAGCCTTGGGGGCGGAATGGCCGGTCGCCGCGGGGCCCGACGCCGACCGCGATGTCAAATTCCTGCGTGACCTGGTGGACCACTTTGTCGGTGAGGGCGTGGCGGATCCCCGCAAGATCTACCTGATCGGCGAGTCGTCAGGAGGCGTGTTCGCTTTCCGCGCCGTTTGTTCCGGCGTTGGACGTCCAATCGCAGCCCTGGCGACGCTCGGAGCCGCCATGCCGGCCGATCTCGCCTCTTGCGCGCCGCCGCCCCTGGCTTTCATCGCAATCGATCATGTCGGCGACCCCCGGACGCCGATCCAGGGCGGCGTCGCCAGGACAGGCGATCTGGCCTTCAACGCCTTGCCGGCGGACGCGACCTTGTCAATCTTCGCCAGAAGCGCCTCCTGCGGCGCCAAGCGTGAAGAGCGTCCGCTGACCGAACGGGATTCCCGGGGCGCCCCGCGCGTCCATGGAGCGATCCTGTCCTATTCAGGCTGCAAAATGGCCGTCGAACTTGTGCAGTTGGAAAGAAGCGGAGGCGGGCCGGCGCCGGGCCACATGCTCGGTCGTTCCGGAGAAGGCGGCGGCGCGCCGGCGCCGGAATTCGGCGTGTCGCACAAGGTTTGGGAGTTTCTCAAACGCAGCGGCGCATGATTTGCGCAGAGGTGACGCCTTGTTGTGCGCCTCCGATTAAAATTGACTCAGATCATTGCGGAGGCACCGTTAAGATTCTCTTGGTGGCGCATTAATTCGTCTTACCCTACTTTTTTTCACCAAATTTCCGTAGTATGGCAAAGCCAACGGGTGTTCACGCCA
>JAJXYV010000034.1 GCA_021780435.1 Pseudomonadota bacterium | reverse complement strand
TCATCGGGATTGAAGGCCTGACCCGTCCAGCTGTTCTGGTCCGCGCGGGTCATGTCGAAAAACACCTTCTGGCCGACATGGGCCTTGGAATTGGGGTTCCTCAACCAGACGATGACCCCGCACAACGCGCCGCCGCAGGGCGCGAGCTGGATCTTCGAGGCGCCGTCCTCACGCATCCACAGGCCTTCGGCCTCCTGCGTAGCCGCTCCCGCGGCGCCGGGCGCCAGAGCCGCGAGCGCCAGAACCAGGCCCAGAAGCGCTCCACGACCAAAAACGCGCATATCCCATCCTCGACGACACGCCGCTCCTCGCGGCGAATTATGAAACGCTGGCGCCAGCGGAGAATGATCCAGCGCAAAGCCCGTCGCCGGCGATCGGAAGAATCCCACGCCGCACGCCAGGTCCAGGGCGAATTAAAGCCCCCTTTCGCCGGCGCGCAAGGCCCCGTTCGCCAAATGAAGCCATTCCGACTCGTTTCGAGGTGAATTGTGTTGGAATCATGGCTATGTTCGCGCCTGCGACAAGACCCGCTGGAGACTTTCCATGAGCACCCGTCAGCTCGACCGCGCCTTCCGGCCCAAATCCGTTGCGCTGGTGGGCGCGTCGGACCGTCCCGGATCCACCGGCCGGGCGGTTCTCGACAATCTCGTCTCGGCGGGCTTCGACGGCGTCCTCCATGTCGTCAACCCGCGCCACGAGGAGATCGCGGGCCGCCGATCCTACAAGGATCTGCGCGCCCTCCCCGAACCTCCCGACCTCGTCATCGTCGTCGCGCCCAAGGAGAATGTCGCGGCGATCGTCGAGGAAGCGGCGGATCTTTCGGTTCCGGCGGCCATCGTCATGACCAACGATCCGAAGCCCGGCGCCGGTTCGCTCTTCGAGCAGATGCGGGCGATCGCGCGGCGCGGCGGCATCCGCATTTTCGGCCCCAATTGCCACGGCGTGATCGCGCCACGGGCGAATCTCAACGCCAGCCTCTCGTCCGAGCAGGTCCGAACGGGCGACCTCGCCGTCATTTCGCAGTCGGCGGCGGTGACGGGGGCCATCGTGGCCTGGGCCCATGCCCACCAGGTCGGCTTCTCCGGCCTGGCCTCGCTCGGCGACATGGCCGATGTCGACATCGACGACATGCTCGATTTCTTCGCGCTCGATCCGATGACCCGCGCGATCCTGCTCTATGTCGAACATCTCGAAGACGCCAAGGGCTTCATGTCGGCGGCCCGCGCCGCCTCGCGCGTGAAGCCGGTGATCGTCGTGCGCTCCGGCCGTCACGAAGCGTCGCGCCGCACCGGCACCCACGCCGGCAATCTCGCGACCACCGACGACGTCTATGACGCCGCCTTCCGGCGCGCGGGCCTCCTGCGCGTGCCGACCATCGACGCCCTGTTCGACGCGGCCGAGGCGCTCGGCCGCATCAAGCCATTCAACGGCGAGCGCCTCGCCATCGTCACCAATGGCCGCGGCGTCGGCTATCTGGCGATCGACCAGCTGCTCGACGCCGGCGGCAGGCTCGCCGAAATATCGCCAGCGACCCGGGACGCGCTCAGGCCCCTGTTGCCGGAAAGCTGGAGCGGCGCGCCGCCCGTCGAACTCGCCGCCGACGCCAGCGCCGACGATTACGGCCAGGCGCTGTCCGTGGTGCTCCAGGACAAGGCCAATGACGCGGTGCTCGTCCTCCATGCGCCCAACGTTCTCTCCGACGCGGGGGAGATCGCCAAGTCCACGGTCGAGGCCGTGAAGAAGCATCGTCGCGCCTCGATCAACGCCAAGCCAGTCTTCGCGGTCTGGTATGGGGCGGGCGACGCGATCGACCGCATTTTCGAGGAAGCGCGCATTCCCCATTACGAGCGCGGCGCGGTCGCCGGCTTCATGCACATGGTCAAATGGCGGCAGGCCCGCGAAGCCCTGATGGCGGCCCCGCCCTCGATGCCGGTCGATTTCGCGCCCAATGTCGCCAAGGCGCGCGCCGTCGTCCAGCAGGCGATCGCCCGCGGCAATTCCTGGCTGGCGCCGATCGAGATCAGCGCGCTGCTCGAAGCCTATGACATCCCGATCGCCCCGGCGCGGCTGGCGCGCACGCCGGAGGAGGCGGCGGAGGTCGCCCGCCTGGTGCTTGGGCGCTATGGCGGCTGCGTGGTCAAGATCATGTCGCGCGACATCGTCCACAAATCCGACCTCGGCGGCGTGGCGCTCGACCTGCGCACGGTCGAGCAGGTCGTCGACGCCACGCAAAAAATGCTGGATCGCGTCGCGTCCGAAGCGCCGCATGCGCGGGTGGACGGCGTCACCATCCATCCGATGGTGCGCCGCCCGAACGCCCGCGAACTGGTGATGGGCGTCACCGACGATCCGACCTTCGGCCCGGTCATCGTTTTTGGGCGCGGCGGCAAGGCGGTCGAGGTCATCAACGACAAGGCCCTCGCTTTGCCGCCGCTCGACCTGTCGCTGGCGCGCGGCCTGATCGAGCGGACCCGCGTGGTGCGCGCCCTGCGCGACTATCGCGACATTCCGGCCGCCGACATCGACGCGGTGGCGCTGCTCCTGGTCAAGCTGTCGCAGCTTTCCGCCGACCTTCCCGAGATCCGTGAACTCGAGTTCAATCCGGTGCTCGCCGACGCCGACGGCGTCGTGGTGGTCGACGCCCGCGCTTCCGTCGCGCCCTGCGAGGGACGCGCCTTCTCGGGGGTCAATCCACGCTTCGCCGTCGCGCCCTATCCCAAGCCGCAGGAGCGGCGCACGACGCTCAAGAACGGAACGCCGGTGCAGCTGCGCCCCGTGCGTCCGGAAGACGAAGAAATGTACAAGGTCTTCTTCGCCCATGTGTCGCCGGAAGACATTCGCCTGCGCTTCTTCGCGCCGGTCAAGGAATTCTCCCACGCCTTCATCGCGCGCCTCATCCAGATCGATTACGCCCGCTCCTTCGTCTCCGTCGCGGTGGACGAAAACACCGGGCTGATGCTCGGCGTGGTCCGCCTCATGCTCGACGCCGACCACGAGCTTGGCGAATACGCCATCCTGCTGCGCTCCGACCTCAAGGGCCAGGGCCTCGGCTGGAAGCTCATGAAATATATGATCGAATTCGCCCGCGCCGAGGGCGTGAAAATGGTCGAGGGCCAGGTGCTGAGCGAAAACGAGCCGATGCTGTCGATGAACCGCGCGCTCGGCTTCCACGTCGAGGACGACCCCGCCGAACATGGCGTGAAGAAGGTTGTGCTCGATCTCACCCAACCGCCGACTGAAGCCGAGGCGCGCCCGAATCCCGAGGCGGGATGAGGCCAGTTCGGCAGCATCGGTTGGCGTGAGCCAGAGCGACCGCTTTAGTGTTCCGGGAGCGGTTGGCGTGAGCCAGAGCGGCGCTATCCGACTTCGCCGTCAGCCCCCGACCGTATCGACGTTGTAGACGTCGTCGCGGAAATGGACCATGCCGTCGGCGGAGGCCCAGCCGGTCAGATAGACCCAGACCACCGGCACGGGCTTGGGCAGCTTGACGTCCTCGCGCGCCCCGCTTGCGATGCGCTGCTGGATCAGCGCGGCGGTCCAGACGCCGAGGTCCGAAGAGATCGCCGGCGCGAGCGCGGCCGACGCCTGTTCGGATGTCGGCGCCGGCGTCACGGGAACGCCCTGCAGCAGCCAGGCCGCGAGGTCATAGACGCCCTGCACGCGCACGCAACCGTGCGAGAGAAAGCGATAGTCATTGGCGAAGAGATTCCGCGTCGGCGTGTCATGCATGTAGACCGCGTCGGGATTGGGCATCTGGATGCGGATCAGGCCGAGCGAATTGCCTTTGCCGGAGTCCTGGCGAAGGATGTAATTGGTCGCCCGTTCCGAATTCCAGTCGATCGCCTTCGGGTTGATCTCCTCGCCGCGCCCGTTGAGGATGCGGATATGGGCGCGCGCCAGATAGTTCGGCTGCGTCCGCATCTTCGGGATGATCTCGTTCTTGATGATCGAGACCGGCACCGTCCAGGTCGGGTTGAGATTGATCGCGACGATTTTCGCGGTCAGCTGCGGCGATTGATGCTCCGGCCCGCCGACGATGGCCGCGTAGCGATGGGCGACGCGGCCGTTTTCCACCGCGTCCACGGCGGTCGAGGGGATGTTCACCGCGACATATTTGTCGCCGAAGGGAAAGTTCAGCCCCGCCAGCCTCTGCGCGCTGGACGCGAGCTGCTTGAAACGGACATTGGCGGGAATGTTCATCGCGCGCAGGGTGGCGCCGGCGACGATCCCCGTCTGCTTGAGGCCGTTGCGGAACTGGAAGCGCTTGACGGCGGCGGTCAGGGCCGGCGTCCAGTTCATCCCATTGGCCTCGGCGCCGACAATGTCGCCTTCGACCGCGAGACGCCGGCGCAGGATGGCGACGGCGGGCCCCTTGGCGCCCGGCTTGAGTTCCGAGGGAACGGCCGGCCAGCCCCCGGCGTCGACAATGGCCGCGTAACGCTCGGACGCCTTGGCGGTGGTGAAGAAGGTCTCCGGCTGCAGAACCGGCGTCGGATCGTCCGAGAGCGCCATTTCCCGTGGCGGAGCCGGCGGCTTCGGCTTGGGCTTCGGTTTTGCGGGCTCGGCCTGGACCGTCGTCGGAGCGCGCGAGGCTGGAACGGGGGCGGGCGTCATTGGCGCAGACGCCGGCGCGGCGGGCGCGGAAGCTGGCGGTGGGGCCTGGGTCTGGGCGGCTGGCGGCGCAAGCGGCGCGGCTTCGATGGCGCCGGGCGAAGCGGGCTGGGTGGAGGGCGCCGCCGCGGGTTTGGGAGCGGCCGGCGCCTCGGACGAAGGCTGGGTCGACATCGGCTCGGGCGAAAGCGGATTTTGCGCGCGCGCCGCGAAAGGCGCGGCGGCGAGCGCCGCCGCCGAGAGAAGAAGCAGGGCCTTTGTCGCGCGCCTCATGCCGGAATTTCCTGTGGCCATCGTCTACCCTTTAAGAACGATACGATCGCTTTTGCCAAGGTTTTAGGGGCTTGGCGCGCAAATTCTCCCGTTCTGTGTCCTTTTTGCGGCGCGTTCACGATCGGCCCAAGATGACGGAAATTTCATCTTCGACAGTCTTCCCTCGGCGGCCCGCGCCACCCATATTCCGGGCGCCCGGCCGTCCGCAGACGCGCCGGCCGCAAAACCGGAAATGCGCCAGAGGAGTCGCGCGATGTCGCCCCAGGAACGCCAGTTGCTCACCGAACTGTTCGACCGCGTCCGCAGCCAGGCGGCCGGACCACGCGACGCCGAGGCCGAGGCCTTCATCGCCGAGGCCGTGCGCGCGCAGCCCTATGCCCCCTATCTCCTGGCCCAGGCGGTGATCGTTCAGGAACAGGCGCTGCGGGGGGCGGATCAGAAGATCCAGGCCCTGCAGGCCGAACTCGACCAGCTTCACGCGCAGGCCCAGTCCGCCGCGCCCCAGGGCGGCGGGAGCTTCCTCGGCGGCCTGTTCGGCGGCGGCGCGGCGCGGCCCGCGCCCCAGCCCGGCCCGTGGGGCGCGCCGCCCCAACAGCAGGCCTCTGCGCCCCAGCAGTCCTATGCGCCCCCGCCCGCTCCCTCCGCGGCGCCCTCTCCCTGGGGCGCGCCGCAACAGCCCCAGGGCGGCGGCTTCCTGCGCAACGCGCTTGGCGCCGCGGCGGGCGTCGCCGGCGGCGTGCTGCTCGCTGATTCGCTTCGCGGCATGTTCGGCGGCGGCCATAACGCCGGCCTGTTCGGCGGCGGAACGGGTCTCGGCGGCGGCGAGACGGTCGTGAACAATTTCTATGATTCGCCCCAGTCCGGCGGCGACCGGTCGCTGCCCGACGCCTCGAGCGACAATGGCATGGGCTATTCCGACGCCGATTACCAGGATGATGATTTTTCCGGCGGCGACGACTTCAGCTCCGACGTCTGAAGCCTCCCGCAAACGACGCTTCGGTCCGCCCGCCGCCCCCGGCGGGCGGATTTTTCGCCTCAGGACGCCTTCTTGCGGCGCAGGCGGATCACCACGTCGACCCGCGCGATCTCCATGCCCTCGGGCGGCTC
>JAJXYV010000207.1 GCA_021780435.1 Pseudomonadota bacterium | reverse complement strand
GCGCGCCGCTCAGGGTCAATGGCACTAAAGAGCAGTATCCATTGCCGATCGCGCGGGATTAGTGTGCGATCCGTAAGATGCGAGAAACCGGTCGCATCGCGCCATGACCTGGGGAGGCCATGCGGAATTCCAATGCTTTCGGCGTGGCCGCATTCGCGGCCGAGCCTCTATCCCGGCGCCGGCCGCTCATTTCGGCAGGGCGCAGGAGTGCGGGCGCGCGCCGAAGCGAAGGTCCGGTCAGCATTTCAATGGAGTCTTGAGCGGCCGGGCTGCGGCCGCCCGCAGAATGAAGCGGGTCGGGCAGGAGCCCGACCGTTTGCGATAAGCGCCGCAAGGCGCGCGATGATGGAGGAAGGTCTATGTACCAGGAAGCTGTATCGAATCTCACCGGCAAAAATCTGATCAAGTCGAAATTCGATAACTACATCGGCGGAAAATGGGTCGCCCCGGTTCGCGGCCAGTATTTCGACAAGGTTTCGCCGGTCAGCGGCCAGGTTCTGGCGAAGGTCTCGCGCTCGACCGCCGAGGACGTCGAACTCGCCCTCGACGCCGCCCATGCCGCCAAGGAAAAGTGGGGCCGCACCCCCCCGGCCGACCGTTCCCGGATTCTCCTGAAGATCGCCGACCGCATCGAGGACAATCTCTCGACGCTGGCGCTGGTCGAGACGCTCGACAACGGCAAGCCGATCCGTGAAACGACCTATGCCGACGTGCCGCTCCTGGCCGATCATTTCCGCTATTTCGCCGGCGTGCTGCGCGCCCAGGAAGGCTCGATCTCGGAAATCGACCACGACACCGTCGCCTATCATTTCCATGAGCCGCTCGGCGTCGTCGGCCAGATCATTCCCTGGAACTTCCCGCTGCTGATGGCGGGCTGGAAGCTGGCGCCCGCGCTCGCGGCCGGCAATTGCATCGTGCTGAAGCCGGCCGAACAGACCCCGATCAGCATCATGGTGTTCATGGAGATCATCGGCGACCTGCTGCCGGAAGGCGTGCTGAACGTCGTCAACGGTTTCGGCGCCGAAGCCGGCAAGGCCCTGGGCTCGAGCAACCGCATCGCCAAGATCGCCTTCACCGGCTCGACCGTGACCGGCCGCACCATCGCCCATTATGCGGCGGACAACCTGATCCCGGCGACCCTGGAGCTCGGCGGCAAGTCGCCGAACATCTTCTTCGCCGACGTGATGCAGGACGATGACGACTTCCTCGACAAGGCGCTGGAAGGCTTCACCCTCTTCGCCTTCAACCAGGGCGAGGTCTGCACCTGCCCCAGCCGCGCGCTGATCCAGGAATCGATGTACGACCGCTTCATGGAGCGCGCGATCAAGCGCGTGCAGTCCATCAAGCAGGGCAACCCGCTCGACATGAGCACGATGGTCGGCGCCCAGGCTTCGCAGCAGCAGCTGGACAAGATCATGTCCTATGTCGACATCGGCAAGCAGGAAGGCGCCCAGTGCCTGACCGGCGGATCGCGCGCCAATCTCGGCGGCGAACTGGAAAACGGTTTCTACATCAACCCGACCGTTTTCAAGGGCAACAACAAGATGCGCATCTTCCAGGAAGAGATCTTCGGCCCGGTGCTGTCGGTCACCACCTTCAAGGACGAAGCCGAAGCCCTCGCGATCGCCAATGACACGATCTTCGGTCTCGGCGCCGGCGTGTGGACCCGCAACGGCACCCGCGCCTATCAGTTCGGCCGCGGCATCCAGGCCGGCCGCGTCTGGACCAACTGCTACCATGCCTATCCGGCGCACGCGGCCTTCGGCGGCTACAAGGAATCGGGCATCGGCCGCGAAACCCACAAGATGATGCTGGACCATTATCAGCAGACCAAGAACCTGCTGGTCAGCTACAGCGCCAAGGCTCTCGGCTTCTTCTGAGAACCGGGGCGGTTCGCCTGAATCCGACATTCGCGCGGCGCCCCAGGGCGCCGCGCGTTTTTGTTCCAGCGTGAAAACGGTGCAAGCTTCAAGACTGGAGGCAAAATGTCCGCGCCCGCACGTGTCGAAGCCACAGCGACAACCCTGGACTGGATCGCCCGCCTGCAGGCCATGCACGGGCCGCTGGCCTTTTATCAGTCGGGCGGCTGCTGCGAAGGCTCGGCGCCCTTGTGCTACGCCAGGGCGGAGCTGCGCGTCGGCCCGCACGACGTGCTGCTGGGCGAAATCGGCGGCTCTCCCTTCTATATCCGCGAGAACCAGTTCGAATATTGGCGTCACACCCAGTTGATCATCGACGTGGTCAAGGGCGGCGGCGAGGGCTTTTCGCTCGAAGGCCCGGAAGGGATCAGCTTCATCACCCGCAGCCGCGTCTTCACCGACGAGGAAGTCGCGGAACTGGCGGCGCTCGGCGAACCGCCGCGCGCGGCGTGATCGAGTGCATTTTCATGTCGCGAATATCCTCGGGCTCGACCCGGGGATTTTTTTTGGCCATGGTTGAGCGTCACGATCGCGTCACCAACCGTGGGCGCACAAGGGAAGGAAAGCGGCTTTGGCGGACAATCGCGCTTCGGCTTTTTATGCGGGCCTCTCCTTTGTCCGGCCCGATCCCACCGGGCCCTGGGGGACTTTCCTCGAGCAGATCGAGCGCGTGACGCCTTATCTCGGCGCGCTCGCCGAGGGGGCTGAAACCCTGCGCCGACCCAAAAGAACGCTGATCGTCGATGTCCCGATCGAGATGGACGATGGTTCGACTGGCCATTTCGAAGGCTTCCGCGTCCAGCACAGCCTGTCGCGCGGTCCGGGCAAGGGCGGCGTGCGTTTCCATCCCGGCGTGACGCTCGAAGAAGTCATGGCGCTCGCCGGCTGGATGACGATCAAGAACGCCGCCGTCAATCTGCCCTTCGGCGGCGCCAAGGGCGGCGTGCGGCTCGACCCGAAAAAGCTGTCCCGGAAAGAGATCGAGCGTGTCACCCGGCGCTACACCAGCGAGATCGGCGGGATCATCGGGCCGCAGCAGGACATTCCGGCGCCCGACGTCAATACCGACGCCCAGGTCATGGCCTGGATGATGGACACCTACGCCATGAATACGGGGCTGGCGAATACGGGCGTCGTCACTGGCAAGCCGATCAATCTCGGCGGCTCGCTCGGCCGCGCCGCGGCGACAGGGCGCGGCGTCTTCGTGATCGGCTGCGACGCCATGCGGCGCCTTGGCGTGGCGCTGGAGGGCGCGCGCGTCGCGGTTCAGGGCTTCGGCAATGTCGGCTCGGTCGCCGCCGCGCTGTTCGCCGAGGCGGGCGCGAAAATTGTCGCGGTGCAGGACTCGCGCGCCGCCGTCGCCAATCCGTCTGGGCTGCCGGCCGCGGCTCTCCTCGCGCACGCCCGCAACAACGGCGGCGTGGCGGGCTTCCCCGGCGCCGAAACCATCGAGCGCGAGGCCTTTTGGGACATCGCTTGCGACGTGCTGATCCCGGCGGCTCTGGAGGGCCAGCTGACCGCGGCGCGGGCCAGCCGGATCACAGCACGGCTGGTGCTCGAAGGCGCCAATGGCCCGACCTTGCCCGAAGCCGACGATGTGCTCGCGGGGCGCGGAATCACCGTTGTGCCCGATGTGATCTGCAATGCCGGCGGCGTCACGGTCAGCTATTTCGAATGGGTTCAGGATTTCGCCAGCTATTTCTGGACGGAAGAGGAAATCAACGAGCGCCTCGCCAAGATCCTGCGCGGCGCGCTGCGCCATATCTGGGAAACCGCCGACCTGCGCAAGGTCTCCCTGCGCACGGCGGCCTTCATCGTCGCCTGCGAACGCGTGCTGACCGCCCATATCGAGCGCGGGCTTTATCCATAGCAGGCTGGCGCCGGCGGACGCATTCCCTTCGCCCGCGAGGCGAGAAGGGGTTTACGTTGCCGGCTCGTTTCCCTTCGCCTAGAACAGAGCCATGACCGCTTCATCCCGCCCCCTCGACCGCCTTGTCCTTGCCCTGGCGCAGATCAATTGCGTCGTCGGGGCGATCGACGCCAATCTCGAAAAGGCCCGCGCCGCGCGCGAAAAGGCGAGAGCATTGGGCGCCGATCTGGTTATGTTTTCCGAGCTCTTCCTCGCCGGCTATCCGCCCGAGGATCTGGTGCTGAAGCCCGCCTTCCAGGACGCCTGCCGCGCGGCGCTGGACGAACTGGCCCGCGACACCGCTGACGGCGGCCCGGCGGTGCTGATGGGCCTGCCGTGGATGCAGGACGGCGCCTGCCACAACGCTTATGCCCTGCTCGACGGCGGGCGCATCGAGGCCGTGCGCTTCAAGGTCGATCTGCCCAATTACGGCGTCTTCGACGAGAAGCGTGTGTTTCGCGCCGGCCCGGCGCCCGGGCCGGCGCTCTTTCGCGGCGTGCGCCTCGGCCTGCCGATCTGCGAGGATATCTGGGGCGAGGCGGTCGTCGCGGCGCTGAGAGAGGGCGGCGCGGAAATCCTGCTCTCGCCCAACGGCTCGCCCTATTGGCGCGGCAAGGATTCCGAGCGGCTGGCCGTCGCCACGGCGCGCGTGGTCGAAAGCGGCTTGCCATTGGTCTATCTCAACCAGATCGGCGGCCAGGACGAACTGGTTTTCGATGGCGCGAGCTTCATCGTCAACGCCGATTGCGCCCTGGCCGCGCGGCTGCCCGCATTCGAGGAGACGGTGGCCAAGGTCGTCTTCCGCCGCGAGAGCGGCGGCTGGGTCTGCGAGGAGGCGCCGAACGTGGTCGCCCTCGATGACGACAAGGCCGATTATGCCGCCTGCGTGCTGGGCCTGCGCGATTATGTGCGCAAGAACAATTTTCCGGGCGTGGTTCTGGGCATGTCGGGCGGCGTCGATTCCGCGCTTTGTGCGGCCATGGCGGCCGATGCGCTGGGGCCGGACAAGGTCCATGCGATCATGCTGCCTTTCCGCTTCACCTCGCAGGAATCGCTTCATGACGCGGCCGAATGCGCGACGGCGCTTCGCCTGCGCTATGACATCGTGCCGATCGCCGCGGCCGTCGAGGGCGTCGAGGCGGCGTTGGCGCCGCTGTTCGCTGGGACGCAGCGCGGCGTGACCGAAGAGAATATCCAGGCGCGAACGCGTGGCGTCATCCTCATGTCCGTTTCGAACAAGTTCGGTCCGATGCTGGTGACGACCGGCAACAAGTCGGAAATGTCGGTTGGCTACGCCACGCTCTACGGCGACATGAACGGCGGCTTCAATCCGATCAAGGACCTGTACAAGACCCAGGTTTTTCGCCTATGCGGCCTGCGCAATCTCTGGAAGCCGGCCGAGGCGCTTGGGCCCGATGGCCCGGTCATCCCCCAGAATATCATCGACAAGCCGCCCTCGGCCGAATTGCGCGAGAACCAGAAGGACCAGGATTCGCTGCCGCCCTATGACGCGCTCGACGACATGCTGGAATGTCTGGTCGAGAAGGATATGCGCCTCGCCGAGATCGTCGCGCGCGGGCATGATCCCGAAACGGTGAAAAAGATCGAGCGCATGCTCTATCTCGCCGAATACAAGCGTCGCCAGTCGGCGCCCGGCGTGAAGGTGACGCGCAAGAATTTCGGCCGCGACCGCCGCTATCCGATCGTGAACAGGTTCCGGGACTCCGGCGCGGCGTCCTACCAGCCGGATCCGAAAATCGCGCCCGAAAGCCCCGTTGGTTCGGGCGAGCCGCGCGAGGCGTGATTCTCGCGCCTGGCGATCAGAAATAGCCGTTAGGCTTGTAGGGCCTGAAAGGCTTGCGGCCGTGGCGCGCCTCAAGGCGCCGATCGATGCGCGCGAGCGGCGCGTCGCGCGGGTAGAGCGGATCCGTGGGGAAGATGAACTGGTCCTCTCGGCCGGTGACGTAGCGGGGCAGCCGCTCGAGCCGTTCTCGAATGGCGGCGAAGGAATCGCCGCGATAGACGCCGTCGAGGATGAGACGCATCGCATTGCGGTTGTTGTCGGCGAAAAAGTTCACCGGCGAGCTCGCCGTGATTTCCATGAGTTGCGTCGCCGGCGCATGCGCCAGTCCGAACCAGGCCTTTTCGATACCCCAGCAGCTGCCGTCGAGGAAGACGAGCGGCTGTTTCATTCTTCGCGCGCGGCGGTCGAGGTCCCAGGCGAATTCCGAATAGGAGACGA
>JAJXYV010000245.1 GCA_021780435.1 Pseudomonadota bacterium | reverse complement strand
GTGGCGGTCGTGCTGACGACCCATATTCTGGAAGTCGCGGAAAAGCTCGCCGACCGGATCGGGATCATCGCCCATGGCCGATTGATCGCCGAGGGAAGCCTTGGCCAGCTGCGCGCCCTGACCGCACAGGCCGCCGCCAGCCTTGAAGATGTCTTCCTCGATCTCACCGCGCGCGAGGAAGCGGCGTGAATTCGGGCTCTCTCCCCCTTTCGCGCCTCGTCCGCCACGACCTTGTCCTGTCCTGGCGCCGGATATGTGGCTTCCTGCGCGCCCGCACGACGACGAAAGCTCTGGTCCTGATCGGGCTGGCGCTTGTCGCGCTCCATCTCGTCGCCTGGCCAATGGCCAAGGCCTTGCTGGCGATCGAGGCGAAGGAAGGCGCCATCCCTCTCCTCGGCATGGGCTTCGTCGTGGTCCTGCCGTGGCTGATGTCGCAGGGCCTGACCGGCGCGACCCGGGCGCTCTATTCGCGCGGCGATCTCGACCTGTTGCTGTCGGCGCCGCTTCCGCCGCGCAAGATCCTGTCCGGGCGCATGATTGCGGTCGCGATCGAGAATTTCGGCGGCATCGGGATTTTCATCCTGCCGCTGGCCAATATGGCGGCGCTGCTCGGGGGCGCGAACTGGCTGGCGATCTATCCTGCGCTCGCCGCCGCGGTGCTGGTGGCGACCGGCGTGAGCTTCGGCGCGACGCTCGGCCTGTTTCACCTGCTCGGCCCGAAGCGAACCCGCGCCGCGACCCAGGTCATCGCCACCTTGGTCGGCGCCTGGTTCGTGGTCTGCGCCCAGATCTTCAATTTTATCCCGGCGAAAAATCAAGCCGCGCTGCACGCGGCGCTCGCCCATCCGGCGCCGGGCGGCTGGCTTGATCCCCATGGCGCGCTCTGGCTGCCGGCGCGCGCCGCCGCCGCCGATCCGGCGTCGATGGCGCTCTGGCTCGGCTTCGGGCTGGCGGTCTTCCTGCTCGCGGCTTCAGCCCTCGGACCGGCCTTCACCCGCGGCGCGCTGATCGCGGCGGGGGAGGGCAGGGCGCGCCGCGCCAACCGCGACGCCCGCTTCCGCTGCGGACGCGCCGGCGCCCTGCGCCGCAAGGAATGGCGGCTGCTCGCGCGCGATCCCTATCTGCTGTCGCAGGTCCTGCTGCAGTCGCTTTACACGCTGCCCATCGCCTTGATCCTCTGGAAGACTCAGGGGCCGAACGGCTCGGTGGCCCTTTCCGTTTCGCCGGCGCTCGTCGCCATCTCCGCTCAATTGGCGGCGGCGCTCGCCTTTCTCGCGGCGTCCAGCGAGGAGGCGGCGGAAATGATCGCCACCGCGCCGATCGCTTCGGACGAAATGCTGCGCCGAAAGCTGGAGGCGGTCGCTGTTCCCGTGGCCATGCTTCTGGCCCTGCCTCTCGCTGGCGTCGTCATCGTTTCGCCGCGCATCGGCGTCGTGACCTTGATTTGCGCCGCAGCGGCGGCGGCCTCGACGGCGGCGCTGAATTTCTGGAAGCCGCTGGAAAACAGGCGCGGCGATCTCATCAAGACGCATGCGCAGAACAAGATCGTCGGTCTCGTCGAGCACGGCCTGTCGATCAGTTGGGCGGTCGCGGCCCTGATCTTCAGCTTCGGCTCGTGGCTCGGTCTCGTCGGAGTTGCGGGCGCCGCCGTCCTGCTCTGGGCGAGCAAGCCGCGCGGCAGACCAGCCGCGCCCCTGATGGCGGCCTGAGCGAGATTTGGGCGCTTGCTCTGGCATGCGCCAACAGCTCGCCGGGTTGTCGAAACGAAAATCGCCGGCCCCAGAGGGCCGGCGTTAAGTTGGCGGCGCGCCCAGAAGCGGCCGCCGGCGACATCGCGCTTAAGTGCGCGACATCATATAAAGCAATTGGGTCTCGAAGGCCGGGATCTTGTCCGCGCCAAGCAATTTGAGGGCTGCGGGCGCGTCAACCGACACAACCGAACAGCCGTTCTTGACGCTTTGCCTGATCAGCCCGCAGGTTTCTTCGGCAAAATCCGTCGCCGGATCGATCTTCGCCGGAAGGTCCTGCGGCGCCCATTTTGCGGTCCACCCCCAGATGGTGTCATGACCGGCAGGCACGTCCCTTGATATGAAGTCCTTCGGGAGACGGACGCTCCCGTTCGATTGGCTCATGGCCTCTCCCCTTGGCTTGTGTTCGTGCGCGACTCTCCGGTCTTCCGTGCCGAGCCGTGTTCCGGATCTTGTTATTGACGCCGGAGTCGCGCTGCTTTTTCATACGCCTCTTCGCCGCTTTTTCACGGTCTTCGGGCGCTTTTGTGGTTGTTACGCCACCCATTCCAAATTTTCGTCTAACATGTCGGGGACGCCGACGAATTGATTCAGCGCAAGGTCAGCGCGGCTCCGCCGGTTCGGGGATTCGATAGGCGGAGGCCGTCTTGATCCGTTCCATGGCGAAGCGCGACGTGACCTTTTTGAGCGGCGCCGCCGCGATCAGGCGCTGGTAGAAGCCGTCATAGGCGGCGGTGTCCGCGACGACGACCCGCAGCAGGTAATCGACGTCGCCCGCCATGCGATAGAAATCCATGACTTCCGGCATGGCGGAAACCGCCGCGGCGAAACGCGCGAGCCAGGCTTGCGAGTGGTCGTCGGTCTCAATCGAGACGAAGACCGTGAGCCCGAGGCCGATCTTCTGCGGATCGACCAAAGCGACGCGCCCGGTGATCACGCCCGATTTCTCGAGCTTCTGCACGCGCTTCCAGCAGGGAGTCGAGGACAGGCCTACGGCCCGGGCGAGGTCGGCGATCGGAATATTCGCGTTTTCCTGGAGAACGGTCAGGATCTTGCGGTCGATCGCATCCATGAATTCAACCCCTCATGCCGTCAATGTGGCCGTGTTCGCATGAGAAGGCAAATTTCCGCAGAGGCATCAACCGAAGCAGCCAGCTCAGACGGTTTCGTTCGTCCCTGCGCGCCGGGAGAAATCATCCGGCGTGTCGAGGTCGCGCAGCACGCCGTCGCTGTCCGCCTGTACTTCGGCGATGAAGGCGGCCTGCTGTTCGAGCAGGTTTTTCGCGCCGGAATCCCCCTGCGCCTTGCGCGAGATCGCGGCGAAGAACTGGCGGCCCCACAGCACCGGATGGCCTCGGCGTCCATCGCGTTTGGGGACGACAATGGCTCGCCCGGCGTCCGGATTGAAAGCCGCGATCATGCGGTCGATCAGGTCCGGGGCGATGTCGGGCATGTCGCCGAGGAAGATCATCGCCCCGTCCATGTCGGGCGCCAGCGCGGCGAGGCCCGCCTTGAGCGAGGTCGAAAGGCCACCCGCGAAATCTTCGTTGACGACGAAATGCGCGGCGACGCCCGCCAGGGCCGCCTGAACCGCGCCGGCCTCATGGCCGAGGACGATGGTCGTCCCGGCGAGGCGCGAGGCGGCGATGGAATCGAGCGCGTGGCGGATGACGGGCTTGCCGTCCAGCGACAGGGTGAGCTTGTTGACGCCCATGCGCCGGGAAAGGCCGGCGGCCAGAACCACGGCGGCGATCCGCTTCATTCCGCGGCGGCCTCCAGCAGGGCTGGCGGCGCGAGGCGCAAAGCCACGGTCATTTCGGCGGCTATGGCGATGGCGATTTCCGCCGGCGACCCGGCCCCGATCGCCAGTCCGACCGGCCCGCGCAGGCGCGCCAGCGCGGCCTCCGCGACGCCCTGCGCGCGCAGCCGCGCGCGCCGTTTTTCCGCCGAGGCGCGCGAGCCCAGCGCGCCGACATAGAAAGCAGGGCTGTTCAAGGCGGCGCGCAGGGCCGGATCGTCGATCCGCGCCTCGTGGCTCAGCGCGACGAGTGCGGTTCTGGCGTCGGGCGGGCTTGCGGCCAGTACCTCCTCGGGCCACGCGCGCGCCAGCCGCGTTCCGGGAAAACGCTGGGGATCGGCGAAGGCGGCGCGGGGGTCGATCACGGTCACGTCATAGCCCGCGAGCGTGGCGATGGGCGCGAGCGACTGGGCGATATGCACGGCGCCGACGACCAGCAGCCGCAGCGGCGGGCGCCAGAATTCGAGGAAGAAGGCGCCGCGCGGCGTCTCGATCAGCGCGGGCTCGCCGGCGCGCGCCGCCGCGAGAGCGATGCGGCGGCTGGGCTCGTCCCAATCCGCGAGCGTAGCGTCCAGCGGTCGGCGCCTGCCATTGTCGAGCGCGAGCAGCGTCGCTGCTTCGCGACCGGAGCGCGCCTGATCGAGCAGGTCCTGCAGTTCGTCGATCTGCGCGAGGCGTTCGACAAAAATCCGGATCGTTCCGCCGCAGGTCAAAGCGACAGACCAGACCTTTTCATTGCTCGCCCCGAATTCCCTTAAGCAGGGGCGACCCTTGACGATGACCTCCTCGGCGGTCGCGAGAATTTCACCTTCGACGCAGCCGCTCGACACCGAGCCGGCAAAACGCCCTTCCGCATCGACCGCAAGACGCGCGCCGACGGGACGCGGCGACGAGCCGAAGGTCGCGACCACGGTCGCCAACGCCACATTGCGTCCCTGCCGCGCCCAGGCCAAAGCTGTCGCGAGAACCTCGTCCTGATCGTTCATGGCCGCTCCGCGCCCGGACTCATGTCTTCGTCCGATCGAACGGCAGGACCCTGATCCTTTTACCCGTCGCCTGGAACAAAGCATTGGCGAAGGCGGGGCCGATCGGCGGCACGCCGGGCTCGCCGACGCCCTTGGGATCTTCGGCCGATTTGACGATATGGACCTCCACCTTCGGCATTTCATTGAGGCGCAACACCTCATAGGTGTCGAAATTGCCTTCGCGGACCTTGCCGTCGTCGAGGGTGATGCGCGATTTCATGATCGCGCCGAGGCCGAAGCCGATGCCGCCTTCCATCTGGGCGCGAACCATGTCGGGATTGACCGCGACGCCGCAGTCAACGGCGCAGACCACGCGCTCGACCTTGGGCGCGCCCTGCTTGTCCAGCGATATTTCGACGGCCTGGGCGACATAGCTGCCGAAGGATTCCGCCAGCGCGACGCCCCGGAATGTTCCGGGGGCGGGCGGGCTGGACCAGCCGATCTTTTCAGCGGCGAGTTTCAGCACGCCGGCATGGCGCGGCTTGTCCGCCAGCATGTCGAGGCGGAAGGCCACCGGATCCTTGCCGGCGGCGTGCGCCAGTTCGTCGATGAAGGCTTCGAGCGCATAGGCCGTATGGGTCGAGCCGACCGAACGCCACCACAGGACCGGGACATTCATGTCGGTCGTGGTCAGGTCCACCCGGAAATTGGGAACGGCGTAGGGCTGGTTGGCCATCCCTTCGACCGAGAGCCCGTCCACGCCGTTTTTCACCAGCGCGCCCTCGAAGGGCGAGCCCTTGGCGATGGACTGGCCGACGACCGTGTCGCGCAGCGCGACGATCTTGCCGTCGGCGTCGAGGCCGGCGGAAATCTTGTGGATAAAGGCCGGGCGGTAGCGACCGCCGCGCATGTCGTCCTCGCGCGTCCACTGCACCTTCACCGGCGCTTTCCATCCGAGGGCCTTGGCGGTCGCCACCGCCTCGACGATGACGTCGGCGTCGGGCGTCGCGCGGCGGCCGAAGCCGCCGCCGGTCTTCATGACATGCAGCCTGACCTTGTCGGGCGTGACGCCCGCGACCTCCGCCGCCGCGGCCTGGTAGAGATCGGGCATCTGATGCCCGCCCCATACCTCCAGAACGCCCTCCGGGCTCATCCAGGCGACCGCGTTCATCGGCTCCAGCGCGGCATGGGCGAGATAGGGGAATTCGAAGCGCGCCTCGACGACTTTCGCCGCCTTGGCCATCGCGGCGTCGGCGTCGCCGCGATTGACCGCGACCGCTTCGCCGCCCTTGTCGGCCAAAGCGCGATAGGCTTCGAACATCGCCGCGGAGCCGCGCTTTTCGGCGTTCGACTCGTCCCATTCGACCGTGACTGCGTCGCGCGCCTTCATCGCCTCCCACATGCCATTCGCCACCACCGCGACCCCGCGCGGTGTGGCGACGACGTCAACAACGCCCTTCATGGCCTTGGCCTTGGACGCGTCGAAGCTTTTCAGCCCGGCGCCGAACCGGGGCGGGTGAATCATCACCGCCGTCAGCATGTCCGGCAGACGCACGTCGATGGTGAATTGCTGGCGGC
>JAJXYV010000103.1 GCA_021780435.1 Pseudomonadota bacterium | reverse complement strand
CGGCGTCGCACAGCTTGATGGATTTTGCGACCGGATCTAGATCCTGCAAGTTCGTCGCAGCCATAATTCCTCCCTGTCTTCGACAAGCCCCCGCAAGTCGATGCAAAACTCCGCCTGCCGGCGCGCGGCGCCGGAGCGTTCCGATTGAAAAAGTTCCTGGTGACGCTGCGCGCGGCTTCGGCGGCAAATTCACATGCTTGAGTGCAGACCGATCATGATTTTTGCCTCCCGGGCGCCTGGTTCGTTGTCGTTGGCGGGGATGGCAGCAGGTTCCATGCCAAGGACGCAGGCCAGCCAATCGTGTCGCGCAATGCTTTTAGACCTTTGAAAAATAAGTTTTTTCTAAAGAATTCAAAACCCGCCTGTGGGCGTCCGTTCCGAAAGATCGGAAAAGTGCGCGGGGGCGTGACCGAAAATCCGGACGATGCCGAAAAGCGGCTCAGAGAGGCCGTTCATCCTGTCTTCGATATATTTCGAAGCGTCCGCCGCAAGCCTCATCTTGGATTGCCGCCGAAAGTCACGATCGCCTGGCGAGTTCCGGATGAACACCGCGCCGGAGGGGGCGGCGCGGTGTTTTTCAAATAGGTCCTCGCGTCCGCGCTCGCGATCCGCGCCGCAACCGGAGAAACGGTCGCGCGATGCGTCCCGCTCAGCTCAATTCCCCAACCGGCGATCGGGCCCCGAACACTCTGTCCTTCCGGGACCCCAATCTCGATCTCAGTCATGCGCCCGGTTGTATCGGCTGAGTCAGCGCGCCTCGGAAGCCGTACGGCTTTTCGGTCTCTCGGCCGCGTTATTTTCCAAAATTTCGGAATCCGCGCCGGATACGCAAATTTTTACTCAAACAAAACGCGATAATTTTCAATGCCATACATCGTTCTCAGCGCGATGCGCGCGACGTCCGGCGAATGGCATAAGACGTGCTGGCTTCCCCGCCAACGAAAAAGAACCACACCGCTGGGGAGGCAAAAGCGCCGGTCAATCCGCGCGCCCAGAGCCTGATGTCGTCACGCTCCAAGGACGACCCCCAGAGGAGCGCAACCGCGGCAACGAGAAAAGTCGCCGTGAAAAAATCGATCCGACGCCGGTCAACGGTTTCGAATGGGGGGAAAAATGGGTACCAAGTTTGGGATTACATTTGCAAGCATGGTCGCTTTGGCGGCGCTGAGCGCGCCTGGTGCGGCCCGCGCCGACGGCGCTGACGTCGAAGCGCTGAAAGCCCAGGCCGCAGCGCTGGAGCAGCAAAACGACGCGCTCGAGCAGCGCCTTGACAAGCTGGAGCGGAAACAGGCCGCCCAGAGCCAGGCCGCGGCTGTGGCCCCTGGCTCCGCCGATATGGCGCAGGTGGTGAAGGGCCCGGTTGACCTTCTCGCCGGTGACGGCCCGCTGACCTTCCATGGCGTCACCCTTTTCGGCACGATCGACGCCGGCCTCGGCTGGGCCAGCTTCGGTCTGCCGAACAACGGCAAGTTCTATCTCGGCGACAATCTGATAAGTAAATTCGCCACGCATCCCTATTTTGGCCTTTCGCCGGACAACCTTGCGCAGACGACCCTCGGCGTCAAAGGCGCGACCGAGTTGCTGCCGGGCCTGTCTGGCGTGTTCTATGCGGCGACGGGGATAAACCCGTTGTCGGGCCAGCTTGCCAACACGCCGGGTTCGATCGTTGATAACAATGGGCTGAACCGCAACGCATATTCCAACAATGGCGATGGATCGCGTGGCGGCCAGGCCTTCAACGATCAGCTCTATGCCGGTCTCGCCAGCAAGACCTATGGGCAGTTGACCGTCGGCCGCCACAAGAGCCTGACCAACGATCTCGTCGGCGCCTATGATCCGCCCGGCGGCGGCTACGCTTTCTCGGTTATCGGCTATTCCGGCACGCCCGTCGCCGGCCTCGGCGACACAGAGAACTCTCGTTGGGACGACTCGCTCAAATATCGTTTCGAATATGGCCCGGCTCATTTCGGGGCGATCTATAAATTCGCCGACGGCAATGGCGGCTGCAATTATCTCGGCGCGCCGACCTCACCGAAAGGCGCCGTCCAGCAGTGCTACCCGTCGAAGAATGATGCGGGTCAAATCGGCGCCGGCTTCACCTATGCCGCCTTCGATGTCGACGGCGTCGTCGGTTATTTTCACCAAGCCACGAACTTCTTCGGCCCGCTGAGCGCCGCGCAAGCTTTCTCCGGCCTCAGCACATTCACGCCTAACGTTGGACCTACAGTGGTCTCAACCGGGATGAACGCCAACAGCGCCCAAGCCATCATATCCGACAACACCGGTTGGGCGCTCGCCGGCAAATATACCTATGATCAATGGAAGTTCTACGTCGGCTGGGCGCACGTGATCTATCACGACCCAGCCGACAATGCCGGCATCGGCGCTCAGAACGACCAGGGCGGCTATGCCCTGAGCGCCGTCACCAACGGCTTTTTCACGCACGCAAAGCTGCTCGATACCGTTTGGGGCGGCGCGCGCTATGCCTATGACTCCAGGACCGACATCGTCGGCGCTTTCTATGTCGAGCACCAGAATGGCTTCGGCTCGTCGGCCGATCTCGCCACCTGCTCGCTGCCCGCCTATAATCGGGTGACGCAGGCGGCGCCGCGCAGCCCGAAATGCGCGGGCAATCTGTACGGCGCCTCCGCTTACGTCGATTACCACTTCACCAGGCGCTTCGACGTTTACGGCGGCATAATGTTCAATGCGGTGGATGGCGGAATTCAGTCGGGCTTTTACAGCCCGACGAACTGGGCCCCCACCGTCGGCGCGCGCTTCACCTTTTGACGGCTTTTTCTTCAAGACATCAGGCAACGCTGCGCCCTGCGAGTTCCGGCTCGCAAGGCGCGGCGGCGACGCGGCGCGCTAATGGCCTTTTCGTGCGCGATGAATCGGTGGTCCGCCTTGACCGAACGGTCAGCCGAATCTTCATGAACGGACGGTCAGGATGGACGCCGCAAAGTCTCTTCGGGGTCGAACTCCGTCGTTCGTCATGAACGGGCGAAATGGTCTTGGCAGTTTGTCTGCGCAAAGCCGCAGCAGTCGCGTCCCGAACTTCTATCTGGCCGGGTAGGAAATGATCGTTCGGTTAAGGCGGCGTCCTGCCCCCCCCGCAACCAATCCAAATAAAAAACGGCGCTCCCAAATCAAGGTAGCGCCGTTTCGCGTTTTGGGGCGTTCGAAATCAAAATGGCGCCGTTCGCCGAGGCTGCGTCAAACAAACGGTAGTCCGGCCGCCTTCCATTCGGGGAAGCCGTCCTCCAGGCGGCGGGCGTTGAAGCCGTGTTGGCGCAGAAGCGCGACGGCCTCGAAGGAAAAAACGCAATAGGCGCCGCGGCAATAGGCGACGATTTCGCGGTCTTTCGGGAGATCTCGCAACTTCGTTTCAAGTTTGCGCAGCGGCATGTTGATCGCTTGAGGCAGATGTCCGTCGTCGAACTCGTCTTCCGGCCGGACGTCGAGCACGGTCACCAGCCCATCGCGCATTCGACGCGCCAATTCCGCGTGTGAAACCGCCTCCAAGGCGTCACGACCGCGAAAATACCCGCCGACGATTTCGCGCACTTCCGCAACATTGCGTTCGCCCACGCGGTGCAGCGCCGCGACGAGATCGAGCACGGCGGGATCGCTGAGCCGATAGAGGATCTGCTTGCCGTCGCGGCGTGAGAGAAGCAGGCCGGCCTGTCGCATGAGCCGCAGGTGCTGCGAGGCGTTGGCGAACGAAAGGCGCGCCGCCGTCGCAAGATCCTCGACGCTGCGCTCGCGTTGGGCCAGAAGCTCCAGAATGGTCAGCCGATGGGCATGGCCGAGCGCCTTGGCGATCTCGGCGAATTGCGCGAAGAGCGCACTCTTGGGCGAGGGGCTTGTGGCGGAATCGCTTGACATCGGCGCCGTCTCGGAAAGATGTTCAATAAAATGATTGAATGTTATGGGGAGAGCAATGTCAAGCCGCGCATCGGCGGCGGCAGGCAATGCGGCCCCCGGGGCGTCAGCGAAATTGGTGTCTTTCATGCTCCTCAAGCAATTCCTGCACACGAACCCGGTCGGCGCATCCTATCTGTTCGGGTGCGGCGGCAAGGCTTCGGCGGCCGTGGTCGATCCGATCGGTGAAATCGAGCCCTATCTGCAGGCTGCGCAGGATACGGGAATGAAGATTCTCTACGTCGTCGACACCCATATTCATGCCGATCACGCCTCGTCCGGCTGGCGGCTCGCCGAAGCGGCCGGGGCGCAATATGTGCTTTTTGCGGGCGCGGACGCCAAGCCGGCGTTTCACTGCGTTCGACACGGCGACGTGCTCCCGCTTGGCAATGTGACGGTCGAGGTTCTTCACACGCCCGGACACACGCCGGAGCATATCGGCCTGCTCGTCACGGATCGGACCGGCGCGGCGGAGCCATGGTTCGTTCTGACCGGCCATACCCTGATGGTCGGCGACGTCGGTCGGACGGAGCTCGCCACCGCGCTTGAAGCCGGCGCGCGCGATCTGTTCCGCAGCCTTGGCCGCCTGAAGGGGCTTCCCGATTATGTCGAGGTTCTGCCCGGCGCCTTTTCCGGCTCGGTCTGCGGACGGAGCCTCAGCGGCCGGACGATGTCCACCATCGGCTTTGAGAAACGCTATAACAAGGCTTTCCTCATCGAGGACAAGGACGCCTTCGTCGCCGCCATGTCGAAGGAGGTTCCGCCGCCGCCGGCCGGAGTGGCCGAACTGCGCGCGGTCAATGCGGGCCTGGCGACGGTGTGACAGCCTGCGAGTCGTGACGCGAACCCGATGGGCCGCGTCGTCACAAGGGAGAAGACCAATGAAAGGCGTCTCAAGGACAATCGCGGTTTCTGCGGCCACCGCCTTGACGCTCGCGCCGGCCGTTGTCCGGGCTCAGCAGCCGGCTGATTTGGACAGATACGCCTGTGGGCCATACATGATGCATTGGGGCGGCGGCTGGTTCGGGATGGCCTTCGCCCCGCTGTTCTTGATCCTCGTCCTCGCCGTGGCGATCGTCGTGGCGCGCGCGTTCCTCGGGCCCTGGGGCCGGGATGGCCATCCGCGCCACTCGCCGCCGGGCCGCGCGCCGCTCGACATCCTCAGGGAGCGTTACGCGCGCGGCGAGATCGACAAGGAGGAGTTCGACGAGCGCCGCCGCGTGCTCGGCGAGTGACGGAAGCGGCCGTGCCGCGGCTCGGGTCGGCTGGTCGAGCGGACTTGCCGCCATGGCTTGACGCGCTGACGGCGCGCCAGCGAAAAATCGCGTCGCTTCATGGCGAAGGAAAGCAGAAATGAAATCCTTGCTGCTCCTGAACGACCCGCCCTATGGGACGGAACGCACATACAACGCGTTGCGGCTCGCCCATGCGCTGGCGAAAACCGGTCCGGAAGTCGAGGTTATCGTCTTTCTGATGGCCGACGCGGTTCTTTCGGCCAAGGCGGGCCAGAAAACGCCCGAAGGCTATTATAATGTCGAGCGGATGCTGAAGCGGGTTCTCGCCGGTCCGGGGCAAGTTCTCCTGTGCGGAACCTGCATGGACGCGCGGGGGATTGGCGATGCGGAGTTGATTGCGGGAGCGCGCCGCAGCACGATCGACGAACTCGCCGCCGAAACCCTGGCGGCCGACAAGATTCTCGTATTCTGACTGACGGGTCCGGCCATGTGCGAATTATTTGCGATGAGCGCGCGTTTTCCGACCGATGTGAATCGGTCGCTCGCCTTGTTGCGCCCCCGCGGCGGGGAAATCGGTCCTCACTCGGATGGCTGGGGCGTGGCTTTTTACGAGGGCAGGGCGGCGCGGATTTTCAAGGAGCCGATTCCCGCCGCCGAATCCGCCTGCCTCGCCTTCATGAGCGATTATGGCTTCGTGAGCCGCCTGGTGATTGGCCATATCCGCAGGGCCAATCCTGAAAAATTCGGGCGCTCGTCCGCCAATACCCATCCTTTCGAACGCGAGCTGGAGGGGCGGTCCTGGGTTTTTGCCCATAATGGCAAGCTCGAAGGCTTGCGCGATCGTCCCGACTTCGCCTCGCGGCGCTTCAAGCCGATTGGCGACACCGATTCCGAGCTTGCCTTCTGCCTCCTCCTCGACGCGATTGCCAGCGCAGGCGTGGCGGCGGAGACGTTGCCACGCGTGATTGAGACGCTGGCGCCATTGATCGAACGCCTGTCCGGCTTCGGCGTCTTCAATTTCCTGCTGAGCGACGGCGATTATCTTTTCGTTCACGCCCACACGCGCCTCTCGATGTTGCGCCGTATTTGCCGTCGCGACGGCTGCGAGCAGGAGGTGGCTCTTTTGGCCACCGAACCGTTGACGGCCGAGGAATGGACGCCGCTCTCCGGCCTCCATGTCTTCGGAGCGGGGCGCGAAATCCTGTTGACCGACGTTGTTCCGGCATGAGGCGAAGGCCGGTTGGCCGCCGAATCCGCGGATTTCAGCGCGCCGCGCCCTCTCATGGAAATCGAGAAAACCGATCATGACCGGCCAAGGCTCCGTTCCGGCGTCCGTCCGCCTGGGTCTTCGCGAAAACTGGCGGCAGTTCGCGCTGCTTGTTCTGGTCAATGCTTTCGTTGGCGGCATGGTCGGGCTGGAGCGGACCGTCGTGCCGCTGATCGGGTCCGAAGAGTTCAAAATCGCCTCGACGACCCTCGTCGTCTCCTTCATCGTCTCCTTCGGCGTGGTGAAGGCGCTCGCCAATCTCGTCTCCGGTCATTTCGCCGATATCTACGGCCGCAAGCACAATGCTCATCCTTGGCTGGCTCGTCGGCCTGCCAACGCCCTTCATGATCGGCTGGGGCCCGAGTTGGGGCAGGATCGTCGCCGCCAATGCGCTGCTCGGGATCAACCAAGGCTTCGCCTGGTCGATGACGGTCATCATGAAAGTGTGGACCTGGTAGGCCCGAAATCGCGCGGCCTGGCCGTGGGCCTCAACGAATTCGCCGGCTATATCTCGGTCGGCCTCACCGCCTTCCTCAACGGCTATATCGCCCAGCATCATGGCTTGCGGCGGCAGCCCTTCTATATCGGCAAAGCCTGTGCCGTTCTCGGTCTCGTCTGCTCGCCCCTGCTCGTGCAAGACACGCGGCGCCATGTTCGCCTCGAAATGGCCGATCACGCCGCGGCAGCCGAAAAGGCGGGTTTCGGGGAAGTCTTCCGCAGCACCGCCTTCGGCGACAGCAACCTGTTCGCCGCCTCGCAGGCCGGCCTGGTCAACAATCTCAACGACGGCATGAGTTGGGGCGTTTTCCCGCTGTTCTGCACGGCCTTCGGTCTCGGCGTCGAACGGATCGCGTGCTCAAGGCCATCTACCCAGCCGTCTGGGGCGCGCTGCAAACCGTCACCGGCCCCCTGAGCGATCGCTGGGGCCGCAAAGGACGGATCGTCGCCGGCATGTGGGTTCAGGCCGCGGGGCTTTTCCTGACAGCGGCGACCCGGGAATTCTGGTGGTGGTTCGTCGCCAGCGTGCCGCTCGGCCTCGGCACGGCCATGGTCTATCCGACCCTGATCGCTTCCGTCTCCGACGCCTCGCATCCGGCGTGGCGGGCGCGCTCGCTCAGCGTCTATCGCTTCTGGCGCGACCTCGGCGATGCGATCGGCGCGTTTTCCGCCGGCGTGATCACCGATTTTTTCGGCGCGCCCGTCGCGATCGACGCCGTGGGCGTCCTGACGCTCCTGTCCGGCGCGGTCGTCGCTTTCGCCATGAAGGAGGGGCGAGCCTTCTATCGAACCGTGACGTCATGAACGACGCGCGGCCTCCGCTCGCGACGGTCTCTGTTCCTCAATTTGTTTCCGACGTTACGAAATCCGGTTGCGTCGCGTCGGCAAGGCGAACCGATGAAGCCCTGACGTAAGCGATGCGGCCAACGCCATCAAACGCGTCGTCTCTCCGTTGGCGCGCGCGAGGACCGTCGAAATGAAGGCGCTCCGCGCCGCGCAGTCACTCGCCGCGCCGCGCCACGAGGTCGTTGCGGCCCATGCGGCGCAGGACCCGGGCGATGCGCGCGTCTTCCTCGCGCATTTCCTTGAGCGTCGCCGCGGTGGAGCGCATGTGGGCGCCGGCCGCCTCCGCCGCCTGTTCCGGATCGCGTGCAACGATCGCCTTGCCAATCGCGAGGTGCTGCTCGAGAAGATGGTCGCGGAATCCCTGACGCTTGTAAAGCTGGTCGCGATTGTAGAAGACGCCGCGCCGCAGCATGTCGGCCAAGGCGCGCATGATGTGCAGCAGCACCATGTTGTGCGACGCCTCGTAGATCAGCGTGTGGAGGTCGGCGTCCGCCGCCGCTTCGGCGCTCGGGTCGTCGAGCCGATGCGCCGCCTTCATCCGCGCGAGACATTCGTTGATCGCTTCGATTTCGTAATCGGTGGCGCGCAGAGCGGCGAGACGCGCGGCCTCGCCTTCGATCAATCCGCGATATTCGAGATAATCCGTCAGCGCCTGATCATTCGACTGCAACAAGGTTGCGAGCGGTTCGGTCAGCGGCGCCATGAATTTGGCGACATAGGTGCCGGCTTTCGTGGTTTCGACCAGGCCGCGCTTCTGCAGGATTTCCAGAGCCTCGCGCAGCGAGGGTCTCGAGATCTCGAACTTTTCCGCGAGTTCGCGCTCCGAGGCGAGCCTCTCCCCGGGACGCAGCGCGCCTTCGAGAATCAATTGTTCGAGATGCTCCGCTATCGAGTCGGCAATCTTCGGCAGGCGGACCGGTTCCATATCTGTTTTCCTGAAATTTTCAGCGAGACTACCACTGGCAGGAAAATTGTCCACGTGGGCTGTTGAAGTATTAAAAATTTTCCAGTATGAAATATTGGTCAAGTTTTATGACCAGTTGAGACGGCAAGAATCCCTGCGCCCGAAAACGAGGCGGCCGTCGATTCCGGCATAGCTTTGGGGGGAACATGTTTGCTCAGCTTCTCACGCCGATAGGCGATAGCCTCGGCCTGTCTTTCGTCGCAGCGACCCTTCCGGTCGTGACGGTCCTGATCCTGCTCGGCGTCCTGCGCCGCCCGGCCTGGCAGTCCTCGCTCGCGGGCCTCGCCGTCGGCCTCGTCGTGGCGATCATGGGTTGGAAAATGCCCGCCGGGCTTGCCGCGAATTCGGTATTGAACGGCGCGGTCTTCGCCCTCTGGCCGGTGATGTGGATCGTCGCCAACGCGCTGCTGCTTTATAATGTTGCGGTGAAATCGGGCCGTTTCGACGCCTTTCGCGCTTGGGTGATCGAGCACCTGCCCAATGATCGCCGCATCATTCTGGTGGTCATCGGCTTCTGTTTCGGCGCTCTGCTGGAAGGCGTCTCAGGCTTCGGCACGCCCGTCGCGATCACCTCATCCCTCCTGATCCTCTGCGGCTTTCCGCCGATCGAAGCTCTGGTCTTCGTGCTGATCTTCAACACCGCGCCTGTGGCCTTCGGGGCGCTGGGCGTGCCGGTGACGGTGCTCGGCGCGGTGACGGGATTGCCCGCTTCCGCGCTCGGCGCGATGATCGGCCGTCAGCTTCCGGTGCTTGCCCTTATGCTGCCGTTTTATGTCATGGCGGTCTATGGCGGCATGCGCTCGGTGCGGGCGATCTGGCCGGTTCTCCTGGTGTCGGGCGGCAGTTTCGCGGTCTCGCAATTCGTCGCCTCGAATTTCCTCGACTACGCACTGACCGACGTGCTCGCCTCGCTCGGCTCGCTCATCGGCACCATTCTTTTCCTTCAGGTCTGGCGCCCGGCGCCCGATCCGGAATTCGCCGTCTCCGCCGAGGCCCTGGCCGCCGAAGCCACGTCCTCCGTCGCGCCCTGGCAAGGGTGGCTGCCTTGGCTGATCGTCTCGGGCGTGGTCATCGCCTGGACCCATCTCGGCTGGGGTGCGGTCGGCCAGTCGAAGATCGAATGGCCGGGGCTGCACAACGCCATTTCGATCACGCTTTATAACGCCAAGCCCTATGCCGCGATCTGGGTGTTCCAGCCGCTCGGCGGCGGCACCGCGATCCTGGTCGCGACCTTGATCACGACCCTGCTGGTGAAGCTTTCGCCCGGTGATTTCTTCTCCTGCATCGGTTCGACCTTCCGCCAGATCCGCGTCGCCGCCATCACCGTGATGTTCATCGTGGGCCTCGCCTATCTGATGAACTATTCCGGCATGGCCTATACGCTGGGTCATGCTGTGGCCTCGACGGGCAAGCTCTTCGTCCTGCTGTCGCCCTTCCTGGGCTGGGTCGCCGTCATGCTTTCCGGCAGCGACACCTCCGGCAACGCGCTCTTCGGCAATCTTCAGGTCGTGGCGGCGCGCCAGCTCGATCTTAACCCCGTTCTCTTCGCCGCGACCAATTCCTCGGGAGGCGTGATGGGCAAGATGATCTCGCCGCAGAACATCGCGACCGGCGTGTCGGTGACCAATCTGAAGAACCAGGAGGGCGTGGTCTTCGCGCGGACCTTCTCGCACAGCATCGTCCTGACGGTGGCGCTGGCCGTGCTGGTCGCCATCCAGCAATTCCTGATCCCCTGGGTCATTCCCGTCGTCGCGAACCATTAGGCCGCGCGATGTGTTTCCTGCGGGCGCCGGTCGAACCGGCGCCCGCTTCGTTTCGTCGCCAGTCAGGAGTCGCGCCATGCTGCATCAGACGCCCGTCAGCGGTCTTGCGCAGGAATTCACGAAAATCCTTCCTGGCGGCCGCGTGTTCGCCGATCCGCTGCGTCTTCTCGCCTATGGAACGGACGCAAGCTTCTACCGGCTGACCCCGCAGGTCGTCGTCGTCGCGGAAAACGAGACCGAAGTTCTCGCCATCCTGGCGTTGTGCCGCAGGCTGAAGGCGCCTGTGACCTTTCGCGCCGCCGGCACCTCGCTGTCGGGGCAGGCGGTGACCGACTCCGTCCTGGTCGTGCTGGGCGAGGGTTTCGCCGGCTTCGCCTATGACGAGGCGAGCCGAATCGTCCGGCTCGGGCCGTCGATTGTCGGCGGCGAGGCCAATCGCCGCCTCGCGCCCTTCCGCCGCAAGATCGGCCCCGATCCGGCCTCCATCGCCACGGCCAAGATTGGCGGGATCGCCGCCAACAACGCCTCGGGCATGTGCTGCGGCGTCGGCCAGAATTCCTATCACACGCTCGCTTCGCTGCGCCTCGCCCTCGCCGATGGCGCGTTGCTCGACACCGCCGAGCCGGCCAGCGTCGCCGCCTTTCGCATGTCCCACAAGGCGCTGCTGGATGGACTGGCCGAACTCGCGCAAGAGATCAGGGCCGACGAGGCGACCGCCGCCCGCATCCGCGATAAATATCGACTCAAGAACACCACCGGCTATGCGATCAACGCTCTCGTCGATTTCGACGATCCGGTCGATATTCTGACGCATCTGATGATCGGTTCCGAGGGCACGCTCGGCTTTTTGTCGCGCGTCGATTACCGCACCGTGCCGGACTATGCCGACAAGGCTTCGGCGCTGGTCGTCTTCGCCGATCTGGCAGGCGCCTGCCGCGCGGTGAGCGCGCTCAAGAGCGCGCCGGTCGAAGCGGTGGAGCTCTTGGACCGCGCCTCGCTCGAAAGCGTCAAGCACAAGAAGGGCATGCCGGTCGACGTCGACGCGCTTGGACCGGACGCCGCCGCCCTCCTGATCGAATCCCGCGCCGCCGCCGCCGAGAGCTTGCGCGCGCAACTGGACTCGATCGCGAAGACGATCGATCCGGCGACGACGCTCAATGGCGTGAACTTCACCGCCGATCCGGTCGAGTCCGGGCGGCTGTGGGATATCCGCAAGGGAACCTTCCCGGCGGTCGGCGGCAAGCGCCCGCCGGGAACGACCGTGATCATCGAGGACGTCGCCTTTCCGGTCGCGCGGCTCGCCGAGGCGACGACCGACCTGCGCGCCTTGCTCGACGCCCATGGCTACCGCGAGGCGATCATTTTCGGCCATGCGCTCGAGGGCAATCTGCATTTCGTCTTCGCGCAGGGTTTTGAATCGGACGACGAGATTTCGCGTTACGCCGCCTTCATGGCGGCGGTGGCCGAACTGGTTGTTGGCAAATATGACGGTTCGCTCAAGGCCGAGCACGGGACGGGACGCAACATGGCGCCCTTCGTCGAACGCGAATGGGGCGCGGTCGCGACCGCCGCCATGCGCCGCATCAAGGCGCTGATCGATCCGGAACGGCTGCTCAATCCCGGCGTGCTGCTCAACGACGATTCCGAAATCCACCTGAAGAATCTCAAACCCATGCCGGCCGTATCGAAGCTGGTCGATTCCTGCATCGAATGCGGCTTCTGCGAACCGCAATGCCCGTCGAAAGGCCTGACGCTTTCGCCGCGCCAGCGCATCACGTCCGCGCGCGAGATGAGCCGGTTGCGGTGCGACGCCGCCGAGGCGCCGCAACTGGCCGAAATGGCGAAAGCCTATGATTACGCCGGCGACGCGACCTGCGCGGGCTGTTCGCTCTGCTCGACGGTTTGCCCGCTCGAAATCGACACGGGCGCCTTTATTCGCAGCTTGCGCGCGGCGAAGCGCAGCGATTTCGCGAAAGCGGTCGCGGGCGGGATCGCCAATCATTTCGGCGCCACCCTGAACGCCACCCGCCTCGGCCTCGCCGGCGTCGATCTTGCGCGCCGGACTCTGGGCGACGGACTGGTTCTGAAGGCGTCGGAGGCGGCCCACCGCGCGCTCGGCGTTCCAAGCCTTTCGCCTGCCACGCCGCGCGCCGTCCGGGCCGGCGCGACGCCTGTGCCGGACATGAGTGGTTTGCGTCCCGCGCTGTTCTTTTCCACTTGCTCGAACCGCGCCATGGGGCCTGCGCCGGGGGACGACAGTCCGACGCTTCTCGACGTCGCGGCGCGCGTCTTCGCCCGCGCCGGCTTCGCGCTCGTCCAGCCCGAGGGCCTCGACGAGCTTTGCTGCGGCCAGCCTTTCGATTCAAAAGGCTTTCCGGACATCGCCCGAGCCAAGGCCGAGCAACTGGCTGAACGTCTTTCCAGCGACGATGCGACGATCCCGGTCGTCGTCGACGCCTCAACCTGCGCGACCCGGATACGGGCTTTTTCCGGCCCGCGATTCCGTCCGGTCGATCTGGTCGAGTTCCTGCGCGACGAGGTTGCGCCGAAACTGAGGCTGCAGCGCCTGCCGGAAACGATCGCGGTTCATGTGACCTGTTCGTTGCGCAAGGCGGGCCTTGCCTCGGCCCTTCTCGAACTGGCCGGCGCCTGCGCCGAGAAGGTGATTGCCCCGCCGGGTGTGACCTGCTGCGGCTTCGCGGGCGACAAGGGCTTTTCGCATCCCGAGCTGAACGAGCACGCTTTGCGCCATTTGAAGGAAAGCCTGCCGGAGGATTGCCGGGAAGGCTATTCGTCGAACCGCACTTGCGAGATCGGGCTCGCCGCTCATTCGGGGCGGCGCTACCGTTCGATCCTGCATCTGGTCGACGCCGCCTCAGCCTGAGGCTCGCGTCAAGTTTGACGCCGAACCCGGCGGGCCCGATGATCTGAAAAACGGCATCGATTCCGGGGGAGGGCGTGATTGGCGCGGCGGCTTTCTACGACCTCTGCGTGATTGGCGGCGGCGTCAACGGCAGCGGGATCGCGCGCGACGCCGCGGGCCGCGGCTTTTCGGTCGCCCTGGCGGAGAAGGACGATCTTGCCAGCGGAACCTCGTCGCGCTCCACCAAGCTTGTCCATGGCGGGCTGCGCTATCTCGAAATGCTTGAGTTCCGGATGGTGCGGGACGCGCTGGAGGAGCGCGAGACGCTGCTGGCGATCGCGCCCCATCTCGTCGAGCCGCTGCGCTTCATCGTGCCGGTCCTGCCTGGGGGGCGGCCTGCCTGGATGCTGCGTCTCGGACTTTTCCTCTACGATCATCTTGGCGCGCGGCGAAGGCTGCCCGGCGCGGGGGCGCTCGATTTGCGACGAGCCCCGGAAGGCGCGGCGCTGAAGCCGGGGTTGCGGCAGGCTTTTACCTATTGGGATTGCCGCGTGGACGACTCGCGGCTGGTTGTCCTCAACGCCCGCGACGCCGCCGACCGCGGCGCCGATGTTTTGTCCCGCACGGAAGTTCTGCGCGCGTGGGCGGATGGAAGAGACTGGCGGATCCTCCTGCGCGACCGCCGCACAGGAGCAGAGCGCGAAATCGGGGCGCGGCTGCTTGTCAACGCCGCCGGCCCCTGGGTTGGGCAGGTGGCGCGGGCCGCGCTCGAACGGCCGGAGCCGCGCCTGCGACTCGTGCGCGGCAGCCATATCGTGACCCGAAAACTGTTCGAAGGCGACGCGGCCTTCCTGTTCCAGAACGGCGACGGCCGGGTGGTCTTCGCCATTCCCTGGCAGGACGATTTCACTCTGGTCGGCACGACCGACGTCGATCATTCGGGGGCGCCCGAAGATGCGGCGATCGGCGCGGACGAGATCGCCTATCTCTGCGCGGCGGCGAGCGGCTTTCTGGCGCGGCGCGTGACCCCGGCGGACGTCGTCTGGTCCTTTTCCGGCGTCCGGCCGCTGCATGATGACGGCGACGTTGCGGCGTCGCGGGCCAGTCGCGATTACGAGATCGAGGAAAGGCGGATTGCGGGCGCGCCGCTGCTTTCGGTGCTCGGCGGCAAGCTGACCGCCTATCGCCGCGTCGCCGAACAGGTCGTGGATCGCGCCGCCGCGATTCTTGGCGCGCGCGGCGCCGCCTGGACCGGCGTGGCCGCGCTTCCGGGCGGCGATCTGCCGAACGGCGATGTTGACGCTTTTTCGGGCGCGCTCGCCGCGTCGCATCCTTTTCTGTCGGGCGCGGAGGCGCGTCGGCTTGCCCGCGCTTACGGAACCTTGTGCCGCGGGATTCTCGCCGGCGCGCGGCGGCGCGCGGACCTCGGCCGCGATTTCGGACTTGGCTTGAGCGAGGCGGAGGTGGAGCATCTGACGACGCGGGAATGGGCGCGCACGGCCGAGGACATTCTCTGGCGGCGCTCGAAACTGGGTCTGCGCGCGAGCCCGGAACAGGCCGCCGCGCTCGACGCCTTTCTCGCGGGGGAGGGGAGATGACAAAATATGTCGGCGCGATCGATCAGGGCACGACCAGCACGCGGTTCATCGTCTTCGACCGCGCGGGCGGCCTCGTCGCGCGCGCCCAGAAGGAGCATCGCCAGATCTTTCCGCAGCCCGGATGGGTCGAGCACGACCCGGAGGAAATTTTCCGCGCCACCTGCGCGGTGATTTCCGAGGCGCTGGCGGGCGCGGGCCTGAGCGCGTCGGATATCGCCGCGGTCGGGATCGCGAACCAGCGCGAGACGGCGCTGATCTGGGAGCGCGACACGGGACGTCCGCTTCACAACGCGATTGTGTGGATGGACGCGCGCACCGAGGCGATGGTCGCGAACATGGCGCGCGAGGGCGGCCCGGATCGCTTCCGCGATCGGACCGGCCTGCCGCTCGCCACTTATTTCTCGGCGCTGAAATGGCGCTGGCTGCTCGACCATCTGCCCGATGTTCACCGCCGCGCGGAAGCGGGCGAGGTCCTGTTCGGCACGATCGACGCTTGGCTCGCCTGGCGGCTCACAGGGCTCCATGTCACCGACGTCACCAACGCCTCGCGCACCCAGTTGATGAATCTGGCGACGCTCGACTGGGACGAATCGCTGCTTGCCGCCTTCGGCCTGCCGCGCGCCGGGCTGCCGGAAATCCAGGCGTCGTCCGAAATCCTCGGGGCGATGCGCGCGCCGCTCGAAGGGGTTCCGCTCGCCAGCCTGCTTGGGGATCAGCAGGCGGCTTTGTTCGGGCAGGCCTGCCTGCGGCCCGGACAGGCCAAGAACACCTACGGCACCGGATGCTTCCTGCTGATGAACACCGGCGAGAGGCCCTTTCCTTCCAAGGCGGGGCTGCTGACGACCCTAGGCTACCAGATCGGCGAGGCAAAGCCCGTCTATGCCCTCGAAGGCTCGGTGGCGATCGCCGGCGCCCTGGTGCAATGGCTGCGCGACAATCTCGGCCTCATCGGCGCCGCGAGCGAGATCGAGGCGCTGGCGGCAGGCGCGCCCGACAATGGCGACGTCTATATCGTGCCCGCCTTTTCCGGCCTTTACGCGCCCTATTGGCGCGCCGGAGCGCGCGGGATCATCGCCGGCCTGACCCGTTTCGCCGACAAGAGGCATATCGCGCGCGCCGCGCTCGAAGCCACGGCTTACCAGACCCGCGACGTGCTCGACGCCATGACCGGCGAATCCGGCGTCGCGATGCAGGAATTGCGCGTCGATGGCGGGATGGTGGTCAACAATCTGCTGATGCAGTTCCAGAGCGACCTTCTCGGCGTTCCGGTGGTTCGTCCGAAAACCATCGAAACCACGGCGCTCGGCGCGGCCTATGCCGCCGGGCTGGCGGTCGGCTATTGGCGCTCGACCGCCGACATCGAGGAGAACTGGGCCGCCGACCGCCGCTGGGCGCCGGCCATGGACGAATCCTTGCGCGAAAAGCTCTACGCCTCCTGGGGCAAGGCTGTGCGGCGCTCCTTCGACTGGGTGGAATGACGCCCCGCCTCGCCGGAACTGCCTCTGCTTCGTCGCCGCGGGCGCCGCCCGTGGGAAGGCTTTTCTTGTCGCCGCCGGATCAAGGACGACGCAGCGCGGTCCAACGGGCGTCGCCACCAGGGGACATGCTTGCGGCGCCTTGAGGATCGCAGAGCTTTCGCTTATCTCCGGGGCAGCTTCATCCGCCGACCGTGGGGAACTCATGTCGAACGAAACGTCGCCCATTCACGCCAAAGTCGTCGTCATCGGTTCCGGCCCGGCCGGCTACACCGCAGCCATCTACGCCGCCCGCGCCATGCTGCAGCCGATCCTGATCTCGGGCTTCGACGCCGGCGGCCAGTTGATGATCACCACCGATGTCGAGAATTACCCTGGTTTCGCCGAGCCGATCCAGGGGCCCTGGCTGATGGAGCAGATGCGCCACCAGGCCGAACATGTCGGCGCGCGGCTGGTCAGCGACCATGTGTCCACGGTCGCGCTCGGCCAGCGGCCGTTCCGCATCGGTTGCGATTCCGGGCAGGTCTATACGGCCGACGCCGTGATCATCGCCACCGGCGCCAAGGCGCAATGGCTGGGCGAGCCGAGCGAGGAGAAGTTCAAGGGCTTCGGCGTTTCGGCTTGCGCGACCTGCGACGGCTTCTTCTTCCGCGGCAGGAAGGTCGCCGTGGTCGGCGGCGGCAATTCGGCGGTCGAGGAGGCGCTCTACCTGTCCCATATCACGGAAAAGGTGACCCTCATCCATCGCCGCGATTCCCTGCGCTCCGAGCGCATCCTGCAGGAGCGCCTGTTCGCGCGGCCGAATGTCGAGCTGCGCTGGGACAGCGTGATCGATGAAATTCTCGGCAGCGAAAATCCGCGCTCGGTCGAGGCGGTGCGCCTGAAGAACATCAAGACCGGGGCTCTGGAGACCATTCCGCTCGACGGCGTCTTCATCGCCATCGGCCACAAGCCGGCGACCGAATTGTTCGCCGGTCAGATCGAGTTGAAGGGCGGCGGCTATATCAAGACCGCGCCCGACTCAACCGCGACCAATATCGAGGGCGTGTTCGCGGCGGGCGACGTCGCCGACGACAAATATCGTCAGGCGGTGACGGCCGCCGGCCTCGGCTGCATGGCGGCGCTTGAGGCCGAGCGCTGGCTGGCGGCGCAGAAGATCGGGTGATTGTCGGGAACGCCCAGTTTTCTTAGAGTTTTCTTCATGTCTTCGTGTCACGATTCCGCTTCGGAAGTCGTGCGTTCCGGCGCCTTGGCGGCGGGGAAGTCGGGAGAATTTCGATGAAACGGGGACTTGTCGTCGACGATTCGGCGGTGATCCGCCTGGTCGCGGGCCGGATTCTCGCGCAAATGCGTTTTGAAAGCGCCGAAGTCGAAGACGGCGCGAAGGCGCTTGCCTCCTGTGAACGTCTGATGCCCGACGTCATCCTGCTCAGCGGCAATATGCCGCGCAACGACACGCTGGAATTCTTGCGCACGATTCGCCGAATGCCCGGGGGCCGCGCGCCGAAGATCATCCTCTGCGCCATGGAGAACGATCCGATGGTGATTGGCCGCGCTCTGCGCGCCGGCGCCGACGACGTCCTCTTCAAGCCCTTCGACCGCCGCACGCTCCAGGAAAAGTTCGAGGACGTCGGTCTGCTCGGCTGAACGCGCCAATCGGATCTTTTTGCAAAAAATCGAATCCGGCTTTGCGCGGACCGCTCCTAAAGAACTGTTGCCCGAACATCCCGCCCTGGCTCAGATTGCCGCAAATAGGAGGGCATGATGACCAAGGCGATTGTCGTTCAACCCGGCGGCGGGTTCGACCGAGTGAAGGTGGAAGGGCGCGAAGCACGCGCGCCGGGGGCAGGTGAAATCACCGTCCGGTTGCATGCCTGCTCGTTGAATTATCATGATTATGCCGTCGTCAGCGGCATGTGGGGGCCGAAAGAGCCCCGCATCCCGATGGCGGACGGGGCTGGCGTGGTGACGGCGGTCGGGGCGGGCGTGTCCGATCTCGCCGTCGGCGATCGCGTCGTCAGCGCCTTTTTCCCGGGCTGGGAGGATGGCGCGCCGCCTTTCGCCGATTTCGCCACCGTGCCGGGCGACGGCGTCGACGGCTATGCCCGAGAGATCGTGACGACCGCGGCGAGCGCCTTCACCCATGCGCCGAAGGGCTACAGCCATGCCGAGGCGGCGACCTTGACCACGGCCGGGCTCACTGCCTGGCGCGCGCTGCATGACGACGGCGGGCTCAAGGCGGGCGACACCGTCCTGGTGCAGGGCACGGGCGGCGTGTCGATCTTCGCCTTGCAGTTTGCGAAGATGGCCGGCGCGACGGTGATCGCCACGTCATCCAGCGCGGAAAAGCTGGAAAAGCTGAAGGCTCTGGGGGCGGATCATCTGATCGACTACCGGAAGACCCCCAACTGGGGCGAAATCGCGCGCGGCTTCACGGGCGGGCGCGGCGTCGACCATGTGGTCGAGATCGGCGGTCCGGGAACCGTGGAGCAATCGATGATCGCCGCGCGCATCGGCGGCCATGTGTCGCTGATCGGCATTCTTACCGGGCTTTCCGGGGAATTCTCGATGCTCACGGCTTTGCTGAAGCAGTTGCGGCTTCAGGGCGTTCTCGTCGGCAGCCGCCGCCAGCAGCGGGACATGATCCGCGCGATCGACGCCAATGGCATGAAGCCGGTGATCGACCGCAGCTTTGGTCTCGAAGAGATCGTCGAAGCCTTCAAATATCAGGAGAGCAACCGGCACTTCGGCAAGATCTGCCTGGAGTTCTGACAGCGGTTCCGCCAACGAAAAACCCCGCCTGACGGCGGGGTTTTCATTCCTGAACGATCGCCCCGGCGGGGGTGAGATCAGGCGGTAATTCGTTCGTCGGCGTCGGAGGGCTCGCGCAGGACATAGCCGCGGCCCCAGACCGTCTCGATATAGTTCCGGCCGTCGCTGGCGTTGGCGAGCTTCTTGCGCAGCTTGCAGATGAAGACGTCGATGATCTTCAGTTCGGGCTCGTCCATGCCGCCGTAAAGGTGGTTGAGGAACATTTCCTTGGTGAGGGTCGTGCCCTTGCGGAGCGAAAGCAGCTCCAGCATCTGGTATTCCTTGCCCGTCAGATGGACGCGGGCGCCGCCGACCTCGACGGTCTTCTGGTCGAGGTTGACGATGAGGTCGCCGGTGGCGATGACCGACTGGGCGTGGCCCTTCGAGCGGCGGACGATGGCGTGGATGCGCGCAACCAGTTCGTCCTTGTGGAAGGGCTTGGTGAGATAGTCGTCGGCGCCGAACCCGAGGCCCTTGACCTTGTCCTCGATGCCCGCGAGGCCGGACAGGATCAGGATCGGCGTCTTGACCTTGGCGACGCGCAGATGCCGCAGGACTTCGTAGCCCGACATGTCGGGCAGGTTCAGGTCGAGGAGGATGATGTCGTAATCATAGAGCTTGCCGAGGTCTATGCCCTCTTCCCCGAGATCGGTCGTGTAGACGTTGAAATTCTCGGACTTGAGCATCAGCTCGATGCTTTGCGCGGTGGCGCTGTCGTCTTCGATCAATAATACGCGCATGTGAAGTCCTCACCCCGCCCCAAGGAATTGCGACGCGGGCCGAAAAAGCCGGGCTACCGGCCTGTCCTCAGCCCCAGACGAGCGCCCACGCAAATCATTTCCGAAAACCCTTAACGCCGAATGGTTAACAAAGTCTGATTCCCTCTGACAAGGGGACCGCGGCGTGATTTTCGTCAGATTGCGCAAGATCCTCTACCGCAAGTCAAAAATCCGGTGGAAAGGCGCCTTGGCGAAGCCGGTCTTCTCCTTGAGCGCCCTTCGGCTCCTCCTTAACGGCCGCGCGCGGCGCGAAGCAGGAACTTAAAAAGGAGTGTTAAGCACAGCGGTTAACGAAGCCTTAGCACGACCGCGGCAATGGCCGCGGATCGCAAGAATTTTGGCGAAACTGCGGTTTTCTGGGCGCTGGGTAAGGAAACGGCAACCTCCATGAGGCAGTCTCGCCCTGTCTCGCGGAAAATGTGTCTTGTGGTTGAAGGAACCTTTCAGCCTGCGCCCTGGGAGTAATGAGTGATGAAGTCGCGAGATACGCTCGTCCGTCTGAAGCGTTTCCAGGTGGAGGAAAAACGCCGCCGCCTGACGCAGATCGAATTGATGATCTCCGAATTCAACCGCATGGCGGGGGAACTCGATCGCGAAATCGCCTCCGAGGAGCAGAAATCGGGGGTCAAGGACGTCAATCATTACGCCTATTCCACCTATGCCCGGGCGGCTCGCACGCGCCGCGACAACCTGCTCCATTCCGCCGACGAACTGAAAGGCCAGCTCGAAGAGGCGAAGGCCCTGTTCGAACAGGCTTGCGAGGAACTCGAAAAGGCCCAGGTCCTGGAAGGTCGGGACAAGTCGCCTTCGCTTGGCGAGCTTTCCCGCGAAATCTCGGGTTTCGGCGCCCTGCGCGGCGCGCGCGCCTGACATCGGGTCCGGCGGGCGCGCCGATATCAAGGCTTGCGCTCGCCATCCTCCTGTTGCAAAGGAGGCGCATGCGGGCGCGGGCGGGCGCCCCGCGTGGCGCCAGCATCGCAGGGCCCTGATGGACTTCATCAAACGCAATCTCGATTACATCTGGCCCGCGCTTGGCTTTGCCGCCGTCCTTGCTTCCTTCTGGCTGCTCTTTCGCGAATTTCGTGGCCAATCGCTCGGCCCGCATCTGATCGCCGCCTTCAAGGCGATCCCTCCCCAACGCTATTTCCTTTCGCTGCTTGCGACCGTCGTGGCCTATGTCGCCTTGGCCTATTACGACTGGATTGCGCTGTTGCATCTTGGCGTGCGCCATATTTCCTGGCGCTTCATCACCGTCTGCTCCTTCACCACCTATGCCCTGTCCCACAATATCGGCGCCTCGGTGGTGTCCGGAGCCATGGTGCGCTACCGCGGCTATGCGACCAAAGGCCTGAACGCGGCGCAGGTCGCGGTGCTGGTCGCCGTCTGCTCCCTGACCTTCCTGCTCGGCGAGCTGCTGGTCGCCGGCGTCGCCTTGCTGATCCGGCCGGAGGCGCTCGCGCAACTCGAGGATATTGTTCCCGCTTTCCTGACTCACCCCGCGACGGCGCGGGTGATCGGACTGGCCGCTCTGGGCGCCATCGTGGTCTATGTCGCGGGCTCGCTGCTCAACCTGCCGTCTCTGACTCTCTCGGGGGTTCGCATCGCTTATCCGAAATGGGGCGTCGTCGTGCGGCAGTTGATCGCTGCGCCGGCCGAGATCGTGGGCGCGGCGGGGATCATCTATTTCGCTTTGCCGGAAGCCGGCAATCCCGGCTTTCTGGTCGTCGTCGCGGTCTTCATCTTCTCCTTTTCGGCGGCGCTGGCCTCCAATGCGCCGGGGGGGCTTGGCGTGTTCGAACTGGTCTTCATCAAGAGCATGCCGGGCGCGCCGCAGGATGGCGTCCTCGCGGCTCTGCTGCTGTTCCGGCTGCTCTATCTTCTCATCCCACTGGGAATCGCCATTCTGGTCGTTCTCAGCTTCGAGCGTCGCCGCCTCGCCGAAGCCATCGAGCACCACCATAGCAGGGCTGAGGAGAAGGTGGACGGGCCGGCTCTCAAATGAAAACGCCGGCCTGAGAGACCGGCGTTTTCAGAGAATTCAGGAATGCGGCGCGGCGGCTCACATGCGATACTGCTGCAGCCTTGTCGTGCGCAACCCCGCGAGGCCGTGCTGGTCGATCGACATCTGCCATGACAGGAATTCGTCGACCGTCAAAGTGTAGCGGCTGCAGGCTTCCTCAAGCGAAAGAAGACCGCCACGGACAGCGGCGACGACTTCCGCTTTGCGTCGGATGACCCATCTCTTGGTCGAGGGCGGAGGCAGGTCGGCGATGGTCAGTGGGCTGCCATCAGGCCCGATGACATATTTGACCCTCGGGCGGTGGGGCTCGGTCATGCTGAATACTCACGTTACGCGAAGAACCCTGACTGGAGCAGGAGGTCCGGACGCGGCGGCCATCTTTCGGCCGGCGGCGGAGAGCGTCCTGCTCGTAAAGGCGACCCTAGCGCGCCGAGCTTAAAAAACGCCTAAGCGAATTGATCGAAAATGAATGATAAATCGTTGTTTGACCGACGGTTTCTTGCCAAATTCTTAGCGTGGACGCTAAAATGTCCTGCTTCGGAACAGTTCAAAGCGGAACGTTAACCATGATCAACGCGCCGCGAAAGGTGGCGCTTCTTCGTCCCCGACGCCATATCCATTGAAAAGAGGAGGACGACGGATTATGGGAATTGTCGAAGGAAAGTCCGGCGCGGCGCCGACGCCGCGCGCCGAAGAGGGCGCGAAAGGGCTGGACGAGATTTCGCTTTCATGAAGGACGCCGCCACGACCTCTCTCAACAGCCTCGACCTGCCGGGAGCGCCGGGACATTGCCGTGTGGTCGTCGCCATGTCGGGCGGCGTGGATTCTTCGGTGGTGGCGGCGCTGCTCAAGGAGCAGGGCTATGACGTCATCGGCGTCACCATGCAGCTTTACGATCACGGCGAGGTCGAGCACCGGCCCGGCTCATGCTGCGCGGGCCAGGATATCTACGACGCCCGCCAGGCGGCGGCGCTGATCGGCATTCCCCATTATGTGCTCGATTACGAGGCGCGCTTCCGCGACAAGGTCATCGACGCCTTCGCGCAATCCTATGCAGAAGGCGAGACGCCGATCCCCTGCGTCACCTGCAACCAGGAACTCAAGTTCACCGACCTGTTCGACGTCGCGCGCGACCTCGGCGCCGACGTCCTGGCGACTGGCCACTATATCGCCTCGCGCGCCGACGGCGCCGAGCGGGCGCTCTATCGCGCCAAGGATGCGGACCGCGACCAGAGCTATTTCCTGTTCGCGACGACGCGCGAGCAATTGCGTCTTTTGCGTTTTCCGCTCGGCGAAATGACCAAGCCAGAGGTGCGGGAGCATGCCCGCCGCCTGGGACTTACCGTCGCGGACAAGCCGGACAGCCAGGACATCTGCTTCGTGCCCACGGGGCGCTACAGCGACATCGTCGAAAGGCTGGCGCCTCAGGCCGCGACGCCCGGCGACATCGTCCATGTGGACGGGCGCGTGCTCGGCCATCATGCGGGGGTGATGCATTTCACCATCGGGCAGCGGCGCGGGCTTGGCCTCGGTTCGGCGGGCGCGAGCGCTGGCGAGCCGCTTTTCGTCGTCAAGCTCGACGCGTCCAAAGCGCGGGTCACGGTCGGGCCGCGCTCCGCGCTCGCGACGAGGCGGGTGGTTCTGCGCGACGTCAACTGGATCGGTCCCGGTGAACTGGCCGATGCGGCGAACGCCTGCCGGGAGATCGCGGTCAGGGTCCGCTCGACGCGTCCTCCGGTTCCGGCCGTGCTCGAAATGCGCGACGGCGAAGTTCTGGTTGAATTCGTCGACGACGAAAGCGGCGTCGCCCCCGGACAGGCCTGCGTCTTCTATGAGAACGCCGAACCGCGCGCCCGCGTCCTGGGCGGCGGCTTCATCCGCAGCACGGAAGCTGCGGCCGATGCGCAGGATCTTCGGCGCGCGGCCAGCGCATGACCGAAGCACGTCGGGAAATCGCGCAGCTTGAAAATGCGCATGTCGAGGAGGCCTATGCTCGCTGGGCGCCGGTCTACGACCTCGTTTTCACGGCAGTGATGGCGCCCGGCCGGCGCGCGGCGGTGGCGGCGGCGCAGAGGCGGGGAGGGCTGATCCTCGACGTTGGGGTCGGCACGGGTCTCGAACTCCCAATGTTTGATCCGGTCGTTTCGGTCGTCGGCGTCGATCTTTCCGAGCCGATGCTGCGCCGGGCCCAGGCGCGGGCTGAGCGGGATCGCCTGCGTCAGGTCGCCGGCCTATCGGTGATGGACGCGACGCGGCTGGCCTTTCCCTCCGGCCATTTCGATTCGGTGGTCGCGCCCTATGTCCTGACCGTCGTACCCGATCCGGCGGCGACGCTCGATGAATTGGCGCGAGTGGTGAAGCCGGGCGGCGAGATCGTGCTGGTGAACCATGTCGGCGCCGAATCGGGGCCCATCGCCTGGGTCGAGGGCTGGCTCGGCAAGAGATCGGCCTCGCTCGGCTGGCGTCCGGAATTTCCCTGGGCGATCCTCGACGACTGGATCGCAGCCCGCCCGGACATGCGCCTCGCCGAGCGCCGAAAGATCGCGCCGCTGGGCCTTTTCACTCTGGCGCGGATCGAGCGGATTAATTAGCAGCCGCTTTCTTGACAATGGCGGCGACGGCGGACTATAGACCGCCCACTTGAGGCGCGGCGCTGCCGCGCTTTAAGCACTTGGGGCGCGGCTTTGCCGAGCTTCGGGGGCGGAGTAGCTCAGCCGGCTAGAGCAGAGGAATCATAATCCTTGTGTCGGGGGTTCGAGTCCCTCCTCCGCTACCA
>JAJXYV010000230.1 GCA_021780435.1 Pseudomonadota bacterium | reverse complement strand
TCCGCAGCGCCGGGAGGTCGTTGACCTTGCGGTTGGCCCGCGTGAACAGGCTGGTGGGGTTCCCGTCGGCGGCGCGGCTCTGGTGGCACGCGCCGTTGCATTGGTTCTCTGTGATCAGGCGGCGCCCGAGATCGAGCGTCTTGGCGTCCTGCGCCACAGCGACGCCGGCCTGCGTGGCGGCGACAATGATCAGAAATCCCAGAAACCGCATGGCGGCCCCTCCATCAAATCCGGTTCAGCAGGCAGCGGCGCCGCGCTTGCGCTCGCGCAGGAACTGGAAGAATTCCACGCCCTCGCGCAGGCGGCGCTTCATCATGGCGCGGTCGCGCACCATTTCATTGACGATCGAGGCGATCTTGCTCGGCCGGAAATAGAACTGGCGGTAGAAGGTCTCGACCGCGTCGAAAATTTCCTTGTGGCTCAGGTTGGGGTAGTGGAGGGGCGCGATCTGGACGCCGTTTTCATCCACCAGTTCGGCGTTGGCGCTGTCAAGCCAGCCGTTCTCGATCGCCTGATCATAGAGGTAGGTGCCGGGATAGGGCGCCGCCAGCGACACCTGCAAGGTGTGCGGGTTCACTTCCTTGGCGAAGCGGATCGTCTCCTGGATCGTCTCGCGGGTTTCGCCGGGCAGACCCATGATGAAGGTGCCGTGGATGGCGATGCCAAGTTCTCGGCAATCCTTCGCGAATTGCTTGGCGACCTCGACCCGCATGCCCTTCTTGATATTGTGCAGGATCTGCTGGTTGCCTGATTCATAGCCGACGAGCAGCAGGCGCAAGCCGTTGTCGCGCATCACCTTGAGCGAGGCGCGCGGCACATTGGCCTTGGCGTTGCAGGACCAAGTCACGCCGAGCTTGCCGAGCTCCTTCGCGATGGCTTCAGCGCGCGGCAGATCATCGGTGAAGGTGTCGTCGTCGAAGAAATATTCCTGCACCTGCGGGAAGTTCTCCTTGCACCATTTGATCTCTTCGATCACGTGGCCGACGCTGCGGGTGCGGTAGCGATGGCCGCCGACGGTCTGCGGCCACAGGCAGAAGGTGCAGCGCGACTTGCAGCCGCGCCCGGTATAGATCGAGATATAGGGGTGCTTGAGATAGCCGATGAAATAATTCTCGATCTTCAGGTCGCGCTTGTAGATCGGCGCGACGAAGGGCAGGTCGTCCATGTTTTCCAGCATCGGCCGGTCGGCGTTGTGCTGGATATCGCCATTGGCGTCGCGGTAGGAGAGGCCGAGGATGTCCTTCCAATCCTTGCCGTCGGCGACGTCCTTGATCGTGAAATCAAATTCGTTGCGGGCGACGAAATCCACCACGGGCGCGCTCTTGAGGCTGCCGTCGGCGTCCACCGCCACCTTGGCGCCGATGAGCCCGACCTTGAGGTTGGGATTGGCCGCTTTCAGCGCCTCGATGCACTTCACGTCGGAGGCGAAGGAGGGCACGGAGGTGTGCACCACGACAAGGTCGAAATCCTTGGCCTGCGCGACCACTTCGGCGAGCTTGGTCTTGTGCGGCGGGGCGTCGATCAGCTTGGAGTTCTCGACCAGAGCGGCGGGCTGGGCCAGCCAGGTCGGATACCAGAAAGAGGCGATCTCGCGGCGCGCCTGGTAGCGCGAGCCGGCGCCGCCGTCGAAACCGTCAAAGGAAGGCGCTTGCAAGAAAAGAGTGCGCATATGAAAACCTGCTCCGCCTGAGCTGTGTTGCTGGCCGAAATTCCGTTGCGCCACAAAGCTCGCTGATCGCGGCCATTCCGTGGCGCCAGTCCATTCCAGGGTTGCGCAGCGCCCCCGGCGAAAAAGCGGAATCCGCTGTTTCGGCGCGCTGCCCAAGCGTCCTTAAACAACATCCGGGCCGTTCAATCAATCACCGGGTCCTGCGTGGGCGCCATGGCCGGCTTTGCTGCGCCGGAGAGGAAGCGCGCGAGGGCAGGGCCGATGAGGATGACCATTAGCACGCGCGCGGTCTGCAAGGCCATCACGAAAGGCAGATCGAGCTTGGCGGAAACGGCGATGATGGCGACAGCGTCGATCCCGCCCGGGCTCATCGCGAGATAGGCGGTCATCGGATCGATATGGGTTATCGTCGCCAGCGCGGCGGAAAGCCCGGCGCAAAGCGCGATCAGCGCAACGACCGAGGCGAGCGTCGTGGGCAGGGTTTTCAGGGCATGCAGCAGAATCGGGCGCGCAAACCTCTGCCCGACGGACCAGCCGAGAATGGCATAGTTCAGGGCGAGGAAGGGGCGCGGCAGCTCAAGCGTGAGGAGGCCGGAATCCTGCAACAGGGCGCCGATGAACAGCGGCGCCAACAAGGGACCGGCTGGAACGCGCAGGCGCCGCGCGAGCAAGGCGGCGCCGAGCAGGATGGCGAGGGTCGCGGCGAAGGCGGACCAGGAGACGGGAGCGAAAAAGCCGTCCAACGGCCCGGCGCCGGCGCCCGCGCCGGGCGCCCAGAGGCGCGCGATGACGCTGGCGACCAGCGCGACGAGGAGGACGCGCAAATATTGCATGAAGGCCACGAGGCGCATGTCGGCGCCATAGGCGTCAGCCATGACGACCATGGCGGAGGCGGCGCCGGGCAGGGCGCCCCAGATGGCCGTCGTCCCCGGAAACAGCCGCCATTTGGCGAGCAGCCAGCCGAACAGGGCGCTCGCGGCGATCACCGAAAAGGCGGCGGCGAGGAACAGCGGCCAATCCCGCGTCATTTCGTGCAGGATCGCGGGCGTCATCTTTTGCGCGATCATGCCGCCAATTACCGCCTGAGCCATCAGGAAGGCGTTGGTCGAAACTTGAACGCGGGCCTCGAAGGCGGAAAGCGCCGCCGCGGCGACAATGGCGCCCAACAAGAGGCCCGCCGGCAGGCGTAGAAGGGCTAGCGCCCCGCCGAGCAGCACGGTGAGGGCAAGCAGCGCCGTCCATTGGACGGGGAGGCCTCTGTCGCGAAACGAGAAGTCTTTCAGCGGGGATGTCATGCCGCGAACACGACATCGGCGCATGTCGCCACCCGCGCGAGCCGCGGAAGAATGTTCCGGATCGAAAATTCATGCAGCTCGGCGGTGCGCGAGGCGCAGGCGTCCTCGACGATCACCAGTTCGAACCCAAGCTCCCAGGCTTGGCGCGCCGTCGACTCGACGCCGAAATTGGTGGCGACCCCGCCCAGCGCCAAAGTCTTGATCCCGCGCCGGCGCAACTGGAGTTCGAGTTCCGTGCCATAAAAAGCGCCCCATTGGCGCTTGGCGATCACGATATCGCCCGGCGCCGCCACGCCGTCGGCCAGATCGCTCCAGCCAGCCGGCAGGCCTCCGGGCGGGAGCGGGGTTGGCGCATCGACCGTCTGCCGCGGCGCGTCGGCGAAATCCGGGGCAAAGGCGACGCGAACCGGAAAAACCGGAGCGCCATTGTGGCGGAACCGCGCGGCAAGCAAATTCGCGCGACCAACGACCTCGGGGCCGGAATGGGGCGCGGTCGGCGTCTGGAGAATGCCTTTCTGCAGGTCGATCAGGACCAGGGCGGCGGATTTCGGGTCGAGCGTGATCATCGCGGGCCTCGGGCTGGAAGGTCGGGCTTTCGATCGTTGTGAAAATATGCGAGGATTGCCTCGCAAAATGAAAGTTGAGGATATCCTCGCAAAAGTCAAGGGCGATGTCGGAGCAGAAGAATCAGGTCGCGGAAACCATCGCGGAAGGCGCCGAGCCGAAGCGCCGGCGCGGCCATTTGCGGGTCGCGGCGATTCTCGAGGCCGCCAGCGCGCTCTTCGCCGCCCAAGGCTATGACGCGGTGACCATGACCGAGGTCGCGGCGCGCTCCAGGACCGCGATCGGCTCGCTTTACCGCTTCTTTCCGACCAAGGATGCGCTCGCGGACGCCCTGCTCGGACGTTTCAAGGAGCGGGTCGACGAGGAGCTCGCGGCGCTGGCGCGCGAGGCCCGAACCCTGCCGCTTGAAGCTTTCGCCGATTCTTTCGTCGATCACGCGCTGGCCTGGGCGCCGGACCGCGCGGCGGCGCTCGTTTTGATCGAGGCGCGCAGCGTCGCCGGCGCGCAGCGGGGCCAGTTGCGCGCGGCTTTGCGCAACCGGCTCGCGGAGGCCGTCGCCGCGATCAATCCGAAATTGTCGGCGCAGGAAGCCGACGCCAGGGCCGGGCTCCTGCAGCTGATCTTCAAGATGGCGGCGGCCAATGCGGGGGAGGGCGAGGCGGCCTTGCGGGAAATCCGGGCGCTGGCGCGCCTTTACCTGAAGGAGCGCGTGGCTGGAGGCTGAGCGTCGATCGTCGCGTCAGCGCAACGCCCAAGCGAGCTCGTCGATGATGTCCAGCGGGTCCGTCACGGCGTCCTCCGGTCGTCCGGCGAAGCTGAAGGAAATTGCTTCGCCGCAATAGCGTCAGATCATGGCGGTAGAGAGAATGCGCCTATAGGCTCGCATGAGCGTCAAATGCGAGGTTTCCTCCGTGAACGGAACCGATGACAAACATCCAGCGGTCGAGGCCGAACCGTTGGTCGAACCCGCGGCGGCCCAGCTTCCCGCGACGGTCAAACCGCAGCCGTCGCATCCGGTCATCGAACACCATCCGCCCGGCCGGCGCACGGTCTGGACGCGGCGCGTGGCGGTCCTCGCGCTGATCGGCGGCGGCATCGGCTTTCTGTTCTGGCAGGCCCATCGCGCGCCCGCGATTCCCGCCTGGATCGTCTATGGCAACGGCCGTCTGGAGGCCGATCCGATCGACATCGACACCAAATTCGCCGGACGGATCGCGGAATTGCGCGCCGACGAAGGCGACAAGGTCGTCGCGGGGCAGGTCCTGGCGGTGATGGACACGCGCGACCTCGCCCAGACCTTGAAAAAGCAGCAGGCGCAGACCGGGCAGGCGCAGAAGGTCGTGGAGGAGACCCAGGCCTCGCTGGAACAGGCGCGCAGCTCGACTATCCTCGCCCAACAGGAAATGGACCGCGCGCAAACCCTGCTTGCCCAAGGCTGGACGACCAAGGAGGTCTATGACCAGCGCACGCAGGCCCTCGATTCCGCCCGCGCGCTTCAGACGGCGGCCGATCATCGCGTGACCGAGGCGCAGAAAGCGCTTCAGGCGGCGCAGCATGACGCCATGGTGACCCAGGTCAATATCGACGACAACACGCTCGTCGCGCCGAAAGACGGGCGGATCGAATATCGAATCGCAAATGTCGGCGAGGTCCTGCCAGCCGGGGGCAAGGTGTTCACCATGCTCGACACGGCCTATGTCTATATGGACGTCTATCTGCCGACGCTCGCCGCCGACAAGGTCAAGGTCGGCGCCGACGCGCGCATCGTGCTCGACGCTTTCCCTGACCGCCCGATCCCGTCGAAGGTCTCCTACCTCGCCAGCCAGGCGCAGTTCACGCCGAAAATGGTCGAGACCCGGAATGACCGCGACAAGCTGATGTTCCGGGTCCGCGTGAAGATCGATCCGGACCTCGCCCGCGCCCATGCCGACGCGGTGCGCAGCGGCCTGCCTGGCATGGCCTATGTGAACACGGATCCGGCCCAGCCCTGGCCCTCCCAGCTCCAGGGACGCGAAACCCAGGGAAACAAGGAATGAAAGCGGACCCGGCCGTCCGCCTGCGCCATCTGCGTCACGCCTATGGCAAGACGCTCGCGCTCGACGGCTTGTCGCTCGACCTTCCCGCCGGCTGCATGGTTGGGCTGGTCGGGCCGGACGGCGTCGGCAAATCGACGCTGCTCGGCCTGATCGCGGGCGCCAAGGCGCTGCAGGACGGCGGCGTCGAGGTTCTCGACGGCGATATCGCGGACGCGGACTTCCGGAGGGAGGCCTGCCATCGCATCGCCTATATGCCGCAGGGCCTCGGCAAGAATCTCTATCCCGATCTGACGGTCGCGGAAAACATCCGCTTCTTCTCCCGGCTTTACGGACAGGGCCGGGCGGAGGGGGCGGCCCGCGCCGCGCAACTCATGCGCGACGTCGGCCTCGCGCCCTTCGCCGACCGCCCGGCCAACAAATTATCCGGCGGCATGAAACAGAAGCTCGGCCTGTGCTGCGCTCTGATCCACGATCCCGAACTGCTGATCCTCGACGAGCCGACGACCGGCGTCGATCCGCTGTCGCGCCGGCAGTTCTGGGAGCTGGTGGACCGGATGAGG
>JAJXYV010000145.1 GCA_021780435.1 Pseudomonadota bacterium | reverse complement strand
CCGCCCGCCCCGCCCATCGTCCAGCCCGCCGAGGCGGAGCCCCCGCCGGCCGCGCCATCGCCCTTTGGCGAACTGGTGATCGAGGAATTCGCCAAGGCGAAATGACCGCCGGCGCCATTGCATGACGCGCGAAATCGGCTAAAAGCCGCGCCATGACTCAGGAAAACGCAACCCAACAATTCCTTCCCCAGGGCGCGTCCGCCGACGACGTCTGCCCTTGCCGCGCCACAGCCACGGACAAGCTGTCCTTCGCGGCCTGCTGCGGACCCTATCTCGCCCGCGCCAAAGACGCGCCGACCGCGGAAACGCTGATGCGCTCGCGCTACAGCGCCTTCGCCAAGGCCGACGTCGACTATCTCTTTGAGACGCTCGCCGAAGACCAGCGCACCGATTTCGATCGCGCCGCGACCACCGACTGGGCGAAAAAGTCGGAATGGCTGGGCCTGGAAATCCTGTCAACCGAAGCGGGCATGGAGAACGACCAGACCGGCGAGGTGAACTTCGCCGCCCATTTCACCCGCGACAACAAGAAACTGACCCATCGCGAGCGGTCGCTGTTCCGTCGCGACGCCCAGGGCCGCTGGCGCTTCGCCAAGGAATTGTCGGTCAAGGGGGAAACGATCGTGCTCGGGCCGCAACCGGGCCGCAACGACCCCTGCCCCTGCGGCTCGGGCAAGAAATACAAGAAGTGCTGCGGCGCGGCCGCCTGACGTCAGAGCGCGTGGGTGCGGTGGAATTCCTCCGCCGCCGGCCGCCAGAGCGCGGATTGCACGGAAAGCGAAAGGACATCGCCGAAAAGGTCGAAGACGGCGCGCTCATCCATGGCCAGGCTGCGCGCCGCGCGATCGTGTGCGACCAGCAGGCCCCATGATTTGCCGTCGACCATGATCGGCAGCGAAAACAGGGCCTTGAAACCCGCTTGCGCGGCGCGCGCGGCTTCGTCGGCGGTCGCGGCCTGCACTTGCGCCCAATGTGTCTCCGCCGGAGCCTCGCCGACCATGACGACGGGCGCCGACGCCGCGTCGGCGAGAAAGCGCTGATCGGCGCCATAGAGCGCCCGCGCTTGCGGCGGAAAGGCGCCAAACAATGCCGCGCCGGCCTCGGCGTCCGGCCAGTCCGCGCGGCGGTGCTGGGCAAGGACGCGGGTCGCTCCGTCGGGCGCGAGGCGAAGGACGGTGACGCAATCCCATTGCAGAAGCGAATGGACGAGCCGTGCGGCGGTTTGCAGCAGCCTTTCGAGGTCTTTCGCCTGGACGAGCCGGTCGATGAGGGCGCGGGCGCGGTCAAGGGCGAAAGGATCGGCCTTGGCCGCAGTTTCGATCTCGATGACGGTCAGCTCCCCCGCCGCATGGACCGCGAAATCGAACAGCCCCGCCCGGCCCGCGATCGGCAGGCGCGGCAGGAGAGCCGGGCGCGGCCCCAGAGCCGAGCGCGACAAGGCGTTGCGCAGGCTGTGCGAGGTTTCCGAACCCAGCAGGTCGCGGAGCGCGAGCCCGCGCAAGTCGTGGTCCGCACGCTCTGGCGCAAGCGCGGAGAGATTGGCCGAATAGCCGATCACGCGCGTCGCCTGGGCGTCGCAGACGATCGCCCAGCCGCGATTCTGGATGGCCCGGGCCGGATCTTCGAGCCTTCGGTCGGGAGATGCTGACGTCATCCGATTGCTCCGTCCCTCGCTGAGTCGCGCGACGGCGAGCATAATGGTTTAAAATTCGTTGCAAATGAGCAACTGGCAAATTTTTTCTGAAACCTTTTCGCGGTCCCTGCGTTGAAAGGCTGTTGGTTGGCCATCACGGAGGATTTGGCCATGCGAGGTTTGGATCGGCAGCTGTTCCGCTTCGGTTTCGTTCTGGCGCTCGGTTTGGGTCTGGCGGTTGCCGCCGCCCATCCTGTCAAGCCGAAACTCGCCGTCGCGCCGAGGCTGACGCCGATCGTTCTCGCCGTCGCAGTGGAAAGCGCTCCGCAGGAGGAGGTCGGGGCGCGCGTCGATCAATGCTCGCTGAATCCGCACGATTACAGCGACTCCCGTCCGATCGGCGACAAATCCGGACACGCGGCCAAGAAGAAGAGAATTGTCGTGTGCGGCTGACCTCATCAGGGGCGTGAAACCCTTCGAAGGACCCGCGTTTCGGGTCCTTTTTTATGGCGCCTCGACAAGCGGGCGGAAGGGTTTCGGCAAGCGGCCCTCGCGGCGCAGCCGGCCGTAGACATCGAGGCCGAAAGGCTCGTTTCCGTTGGGATGGACGAGGATGATCGCGCCGGGCGGGGCCGCTTCCGTCAGGGCGAGCCACGCGTCGGCGCCGACCGGGATCAACCAGGCCTCGCGCACGGCGCCCATCGAGGCGCGGTCCGAGATCAATCCGGGGAAGCGGAAGAAGACGCTCGGAACCTCGCCATTGGCGATCAGGAGCCGTTCGACGTCGAGGATTTCCTCGTTCATGTCCACGCCGGGAACGAGCAGAAAATTATGGGCGTCGGCGATCGCCGGCCGGTAGGGATGATGGAAGGAATGGTTCACGAAGGCGATGTCCAGCCGCCCCTCGGCCTTCTCACGCCGCAGCCACGCGAAATCCTCGGGATGCTGTTGCGCCCACACGCCGCTGATCGAAAGCGCGATCGGCGTCGCGACGCCGCTCTGCTCCAGCGATTTCAGGAAAGCGCGGTCGAGCGGCCGGCGTGACGGGCAAAGATCTCCGGTGAGGAAGGCGCCGCCGCGCCCCGCCGTCAGCCCGGCGTTGTCGAGCCAGGTCGCGCCCGCCGGCAGGGCCTTGCCCGGGGCCCGCGAATAGCGTTCCGCCGCGCGGATGAAGCGGATCTGGGCCTGCGCCTCGACTGATGTCTGCGCGCAGGTCCAGCAGGCGGCGCGCTCCAGCCGCGTCGTCAGGCGTTCGGGGTCCACCGCGAGGAAGAGATCCTCCCCGTCTACAGTCATGCGCCGGGTGGCGAGAACCTCGGCTTCGCCGTCGCGGCGACAGCTTTCCAGCACGATCCGAAGGTCCTGCACGCGGTTCATCGGCTGCAGGGGGCCGTCGAGCGGCGCCGGAACCGAAACCGGCGTTGCGCAATCCGGGGCCGCGCTTGCGCCGGCGGCCGCAAGCGGCCAGAGTGCGAGGACGAGGGCCAGAAACGTCTTCATTGCCGGGATCAATGACCTATATCGCGCCGGAACCCCAGGATTTTCTTTCGCCGCCTTTTCGCATCGACCGCGACGCCGCGCCCGATTCTGGCCGCCCGGCCGCCGAAGGTCTGGCGCGCGAGGTCGCGGCGGAATTTGGCCCGCGTGATGAAAAGCCCTTCGCCCTCGTCGCCCGAGACCATTCCGGCGGCTGGATCGGCGGGATCAATGGCGTGATCCATTGGCGCTGGCTCTATGTCGCGCAATTCTTCGTCGCGCCGGACTGGAGGGGGCGCGGCGTCGGCGCCGCCCTGCTGCGCAAGGCGCAAGACCTCGCGCGCGAGAACCGCTGCGTCGGAATCTATCTCGACACGTTCAGCCCCCGCGCCAAGGGCTTTTACGAGAAAAGCGGCTTCATCGTCGCCGGAAGGATCGAGAACTTCCCTCCCGGCGCGTCGCGGAGCTTTCTGTTCAAACCGCTCACGCCCGATTGATCATTCGCTTCTCGCCATCGACGCCATCCGGGTGAAATCGACAACTTGTCGCAGCGTCGGGCCTTTCCGAAATTGCGAAACCAGAACCAGCTCACGTGGGAGAAAGCCATGACCTGGACTGCTCCGGACGTTTGCGAAGTCTGCTGCGGCATGGAAGTCACTTCCTGTATGTCCGCCGAAATCTGAAACCTCGTCCAAGGCCGGCGGCGCAAACGTCCCACGCGTCGCCATTGCCTCCGGTGATCCCTATTCGGGTCGTCGTCGCTTGGCGGGGCGGTCTTTTTTGTCAGTGGCCGCGGCCGGCGCCGATTAATCGAAAAAGACGATCAAAAATCCAATTTTTATCGGTTGGCCGTCGATCGATGTCCCGTGTCAATATACTGCCGCCGGTGAGAAACGCGCTCCCGAGGGCGGTCTCCGCGAGGGAGTACGAGGTTTTGGAAAAGCGGCGTGCAAAACGCAGTTTGGCTGTGTCGAGCCTGCCGGAAGGCTGAATGGCGGCGAAGCCGGTTCATCGGCCGGGCTGATAGCCACGGGACCGTGACAGGATTCGCCGGAACCGTCGCAACCGCTCCCTCGTTGAGCGAGGCAGGGACGGCGCGGAAGCAGATTCGAGAAGGAGAAATGCCATGAACGAAATGCGCGGAGGACAGGGCAAGTGCCCGGTGATGCATGGCGCCAACACATCCATGGGCTCGACCGTCATGGAATGGTGGCCGAAAGCGTTGAACCTCGACATCCTCCACCAATACGACGCCAAGACGAATCCCATGGCGAAGGCGTTCAATTACAGGGAAGAGGTCAAGAAGCTCGACTTCGCGGCGCTGAAGAAAGATCTCCACGCCCTGATGACCGACAGCCAGGATTGGTGGCCCGCGGACTGGGGCCATTACGGCGGCCTGATGATCCGGATGGCCTGGCACGCCGCCGGCACCTATCGGATCGCCGACGGACGTGGCGGCGGCGGGCGCGGCAACCAGCGCTTCGCCCCGATCAATTCGTGGCCGGACAACACCAATCTCGACAAGGCGCGTCGCCTGCTGTGGCCGATCAAGAGGAAATACGGCAACGCCCTCAGCTGGGCTGACCTGATCATCCTCGCCGGAAATATCGCCTATGAGTCGATGGGCCTCAAGACCTTCGGCTATGGCTTCGGCCGCGAGGACATCTGGCATCCGGAGAAGGACGTCTATTGGGGCTCCGAAAAGCAATGGCTCGCGCCCACGGGCAGCGAAGGCACCCGCTATTCCGGCGAGCGCGATCTGGAGAATCCGCTGGCCGCGGTCATGATGGGCCTGATCTATGTGAATCCGGAAGGCGTGGATGGCAAGCCCGATCCGCTCAAGACCGCCCGCGACGTCCGCGAGACTTTCGCCCGCATGGCCATGAACGACGAGGAGACCGTGGCCCTGACCGCCGGCGGCCACACCGTCGGCAAGACCCACGGCAATGGCAATGCCGCCAATCTTGGCCCGGCGCCGGAAGGCGCCGACGTCCAGGAACAGGGGCTGGGCTGGATGAATCACGCCAGCCGGGGCGTCGGCCGCAATGCGGTGACCAGCGGCCTCGAAGGCGCCTGGACCACCCATCCGACCCGATGGGACAATGGCTATTTCGACATGCTGCTGAACCACGAGTGGGAGCTCAAGAAGAGCCCCGCCGGCGCCTGGCAGTGGGAGCCGGTGAGGATCAAGGAGGAAGACAAGCCGACCGATGTCGAGGATCCGTCGATCCGCCACAATCCGATCATGTGCGACGCCGACATGGCCATGAAGATGGACCCTGAATATCGCAAGATTTCGGAGCGTTTCCACAAGAACCCGGCGGCTTTCTCCGAGGCTTTCTCCCGGGCCTGGTTCAAGCTGACCCACCGCGACATGGGCCCCAGGGCGCGCTACATCGGCCCTGACGTCCCCAAGGAAGACCTGATCTGGCAGGATCCGGTCCCGGCAGGGCGCAAGGATTATGACGTCGCCGCCGTGAAGGCGCGAATCGCGGCCAGCGGCCTTTCGCTCGCCGACATGGTGACGACCGCCTGGGACAGCGCCCGCACCTTCCGCGGCTCCGACAAGCGCGGCGGCGCCAATGGCGCGCGCATCCGCCTCAGCCCCCAGAAGGACTGGGACGGCAATGAACCAGCGCGTCTCGCCAGGGTTTTGGCCGCGCTGGAGCCCATCGCGCGCGAGACCGGCGCGAGCGTCGCAGACGTCATCGTTCTGGCCGGCAATGTCGGGCTCGAACAGGCGATCAAGGCGGCAGGCTTCGACATCGCCGTTCCGTTCGCGCCGGGACGCGGCGATGCGACCGACGCCATGACGGACGCCGCTTCGTTCGAAGTGCTGGAGCCGATCCATGACGGCTATCGCAACTGGCTGAAGAAGGACTATGCCGTCACGCCGGAAGAGCTGCTGCTCGACCGCACCCAGTTGATGGGCCTCACAGCGGTCGAGATGACCTGTCTCATCGGCGGGATGCGCGTGCTCGGCGCCAACCACGGCGGCGTCAAACACGGCGTCTTCACCGATCGCGCCGGGGCCTTGAGCAACGACTTCTTCGTCAACCTGACCGACATGGCCAACGCCTGGATTCCCACGGGCGCGAATCTCTACGAGATCCG
>JAJXYV010000035.1 GCA_021780435.1 Pseudomonadota bacterium | reverse complement strand
CGTCGCGCAGATTGATCGGCTGATTGTTCTCGCCCGGCGGGGGCACATGCGGTTTGGCCATGACGAGAGCCATAGAGCAGCCGGGCCGCGCGTTCAAGTTCCCTGTTTGTACCGATTCTCTTTAACGAAATATGTTGTCTTTTTGCACTAGCGTAAGAGCGCCTGGGGAGTTAGAACGCCGACGAATTTTCGCTCACGCGGAACCTTGATCCTCCTGAACTGTTCCTTTCCCGGCGATTGAATGCTTGGCGACGACAAGATGAATCATCTTGCGTGGGGTTTTTCCGTCGGGATTGGTGACCGAGGCAGTCATGAAAACGTCAAATCACTGGATGACCGCATTGTTTTTGCTTGGTCTTCTTGGTTTCTTCGCGTTCGCCTACCTTTCGCCTGTCGGAGAAGTCATGGCCGAGGGCGGCGCGCCGGCCGTCGCCTCCGCCTATCAGGCCGACGCCAGCGCCGCGCGGGATCGCCAGTGCGAGGACCAGGAAGTAGAAGCCGACGAAGGCTATGGCGTCTCGCATAAGGAAATCCGTCGCATCTGCCGCTGAACGGCGCCGGGCGACGTTGAAAAAAGCGGTCCTTCGGGACCGCTTTTTCTTTGTGGTTAATCGAATCGCGCGATGAAGGCGGCGCGTGAGTCCGGCGCGGGCAGGCCGCGCGGCGCGAAGACGTCGCGGACGAGAAAGAACGCCGTCAGGCGCAACCCCGCCCGCACCTCGTCGGGCGCGACCTCCGCCCCCGGCGCCTCGCGCAGGAAAGCCGGCAGCGGCAGGAGTTTTTCGGCCCACGGCGCCCCGGCCTCGCGGCTCACGGCGCGGCCCGATTTCGGCGAGACATAGACGAGATCCTCGCGCGCGCCCGTCGCCGCGCATTGGTCGAGATCGAGGCCGAAGCCGAGTTCGGCGAGCAAAGCCAGTTCGAAATGGACGAAAAGCGCCGGCGCGCGCGGCGTCGCCAGATGGTCGAGCAGCACCTGCGCGCGGTCGTAAAGTCTGGGATGGGGATCGCGCTCGGGCAGCAGGCGCAAAAGCGCGCCGAGCCAGTTCACGCCATGCAGGCCCTGCGCGCTCGACAGCAGAAGGTCGGTGCGCAAGGCCGCCGCCTCGACGGTGTAGAGCCCCAGATGCTCCTCAAGCCGCGCCCGCCAGACCGCCTCGACCTCGTTGCCGGGCTGGAGCACCGGCTGCATGGTCCGTGACCGGCCGCCGCGCACCACGCCGAGATGCCGGCCATGGGCGCGCGTCATCAGCTCCAGGATGACGCTGGTTTCGCCGTGCTTTTTCAGGCCGAGGATCAGGCCGCGCTCCGACCATTCCATGGCCGCAGGCCCCTCACTTTTTGGGGAACTCCAGCCCCATTTCACGATAGCGCTCGGGGTCGTCGCCCCAGTTTTCGCGCACTTTCACGAAGAGGAACAGATGGACGTTCTGTTCCGCCGCCTCGATGATTTCTTTCCGCGCCGCCTGGCCGATGGCCTTGATGGTGCGGCCGCCCTCGCCGATCACGATCTTCTTCTGGCCGTCGCGGGTGACGAAAATGGTCTGCTCGACCCGCGCCGAGCCGTCCTTCTGGTCCTTCCACGAGGTCGTCTCGACGGTGGACTGGTAAGGCAATTCGTCGTGCAGGCGCTCGAACAGTTTTTCACGGGTGATTTCGGCGGCGAGCGCCCGCAGCGGCGCGTCGGAAATCTGGTCCTCTGGATAGAGCCACGGCCCTGCCGGCATGTAGCCCGCGAGCTTCTCGCGGAATTTCTCGACGCCATGGCCCTTGAGCGCGGAAATCATGAACGTGTCGGCGAAAGGCAGGCGCGCGTTGAGATCGGCGGCGAGACCGAGCAGCTTCTCGTGCTCGATCGTGTCGATCTTGTTGAGCACGAGGATCTTCGGCGCCTTGAGGTCCGGCAGGCGGGCCAGGATCGCCTCGACCTCCTCGTCCACGCCCTTGCGCGCGTCGACCAAGAGGCAGACGACATCGGCGTCGCCGGCGCCGCCCCAGGCCGAGGTGACCATGGCGCGGTCGAGCCGGCGCTTGGGCGCGAAAATGCCGGGCGTATCGACGAAGATGATCTGCGCCGGACCGTCCAGCGCGATGCCGCGCACCAAAGCGCGGGTCGTCTGCACCTTGCGCGAGACAATCGAGACCTTGGCGCCGACAAGCTGGTTCAAGAGGGTCGATTTGCCGGCGTTCGGCGCGCCGATGAGAGCCGCGAAACCGCAGCGCGACGGAAGCGAAACCTCGCTCATTCATTGTCCTCCATCACGCCCTCGCGGATCAGGAATTTCCGGGCGCTCGCCTGTTCGGCGAAACGCTTGGAGCTGCCCTGCCCCACCGCGGGCTCGAAGCCGTTGACCACGACCTCGATCATGAAGACCGGCGCGTGGTCCGGCCCGAGCCGGCTGGACTGCCGGTAGCTTGGCGGCGGCAGGCCGCGCGCCTGCGCCCATTCCTGCAAGGCGGTCTTGGGGTCGCGCAGCGGCCGCACTGGATTGAGCATCTTGCCGTGGAAGAAGCGGCGCACCGTCGCGCGCGCCGCCTCGAAGCCGCCATCGAGGAAAATGGCGCCGAGAATGGATTCGCAGACGTCTCCGAGAAGGGCGGATTTCGCCGCGCCGCCGGTCTGGGCCTCGCCTTCGCCGAGCCGCAGGGCCTCGCCCACGCCCCAGTCCCGCGCGACATCGGCGCATGTCTCCTTGCGCACCAGATCGGCAAGGCGGCGCGACAATTCGCCTTCCTCGGCGTCGGGGAATTGCGCGAAGAGCATTTCCGACACGGCGAGCCCGAGCACACGGTCGCCGAGAAACTCCAGCCGCTGGTAGGAATCGGCGCGGCGCTGCGCCTGGGCCGGCGGCAGGGCGCTGACATGGGTCAGCGCGCGCGCCAGCAGCGCCGGATCGGCGAAGGCGTGACCGACGCGCTCCTGCAGCGCAGCAAGATCCCCGAAATCAGTGTTTTGCGCGGACGGAGCCTTCATCGGACCGTGTGGAACATGCGTTTGAGGCGCAGGGTCCAGGGCCACCGCCAGAACTCCCAGGCCGCCGCGCCGTCGCCGACCGAGAAGAAGATCAGCTCCGCCCGGCCTTCGACATTTTCCAGCGGCACATAGCCGACGCCGCCCTGATCCTGCGGCACGCGGGAATCGGTGGAATTGTCGCGGTTGTCGCCCATCATGAAATAATGGCCCGGCGGCACCAGGAAGGGCCCGGCGTTGTCGTTGAAGCCGTCGTCGCCCTGAATCTCGATGATCTTGTGCTTCACGCCATTCGGCAGCGTCTCGATATAGGTCGGCACGGGGCCGACATGGCCGTAGAGATCCTCGGTCACGTCCTTTTCGATCGCCTCGCGCTGAACCATTTCGTCATTGATGTAGAGCCGCCCTTTCTTCATCTCGATCTTGTCGCCGGGCAGGCCGATCACGCGCTTGATATAGTCCGTCTCGTTGTCGCGCGGCAGCTTGAAGACGACGACGTCGCCGCGCTTGGGCGGCGACGAGAAGATCCGGCCCTGGAAGGGCGGGAAACCGAAGGGGAAGGAATAGCGCGAATAGCCGTAACTATATTTCGAGACGAAAAGATAATCGCCGATTTCGAGCGTCGGAATCATCGAGCCCGAGGGGATGTTGAACGGCTGGAACAGGAAGGTGCGGACGACGAGCGCGATCGCCAGCGCCTGCAGGATGACGATGATCGTTTCGCCGATGCCGCCCTCGGACTTCTTGACAGCGCGCGGCGCGGAGTCGCTCATGGATTCGCTCATGTTCCTGTTCCGGATATGGGCGCCGGTTGTCAACGTTTTCTCTGCGCCACGCAAGGCCGTCGCGCAATTTGGCGGCGTTTTTTTGACCTGCGCGCCGCGAAAGGCGATTTTTGCCTGTCCTAACGCGATTTAACGCGAATCCAAAACATTAAGCTTGGCGTTTAAGCTTAATGGCTCAAACGGTTTTGTACGGATTTCCACCCGTGAGATTATCAATAAAATTATTTTGATTTCAAAGGCCTTCATCTTGGCAAGTCCACTTCAATCGACCCCCGCGCGCCCGGAACAGGACAGCCAATACAAGCTTCCGCCGCTGGTCATCGATCTCGACGGCACATTGTTGCGCGCGGACTTCCTGTGGGAGACCGCGCTCTCCTGGCTTCGCTTCGCGCCCTGGCGCATTTTCGCCGTGCTGTACTGGCTGGCCTTCGGGCGCGCGCGGCTGAAGGCCGAACTCGCCCGCCGCGCCGAACTCGACGTGTCGCTCCTGCCCGTCAACGAAGACATGGCGGCCCTCGCCATCACGGCCAAGCACGCCGGCCGCGAAATCCTGCTCGCCACCGCCGCCGACGAGGCGCTCGCCGCGCGGGTCGCCGCCCGCTTCCCCTTCATCGACCGCGTGATCGCCAGCAATGGCGTGACCAATCTCAAGGGCGCCGCCAAGCTCATGGCGCTCCAGGTCCTGTTTCCGCAGGGCTTCGACTATGCCGGCGACAGCCGCGCCGATCTGCCCATCTGGCGAGCCGCGGAAGGTGTGATCGTGGTCAACGCCGCGCCCTCGACGCTGCGCGCGGCGCGCGCCCTCGGCGAGCCGCTGGCCGTCCTGCCTCGCCCAGGCCGCCTGCGCGCGGCAGTCAAACTCTTGCGGCCGCATCAATGGGTCAAGAACGCCCTGATCTTCGTGCCGCTGGTGCTTGCGGGCATGATGCTCGACGGCGCGGCGGTCCGCTCGGCGACGCTCGCCTTCGTGAGCCTCTGCATCGTCGCTTCCGCCACCTATGCGCTCAACGACCTCCTCGACATCGAGGACGACCGCCGCCACTGGTCCAAGCGCCGCCGGCCGCTCGCCTCCGGCGATCTGCCCATCGCGCACGGAGTCGCGCTGGCGGGCGGCGGGCTCGCGCTCGGCTTCGCGGTCGCCGCGCTTGCGGGGCCGGCCGTGGTCGCCGGCGTCGCGGCCTATCTCGCCGGCACGCTGCTCTACTCCTTGGCGCTGAAGCCGATTCCGATCGTCGACGTGACCACTCTGGCCGGGCTCTTCACCCTGCGCCTCGCCATCGGCTGCATCGCCGCGGGGGCGCCGATGTCGCCCTGGCTGCTGACCTTCTCCATGTTCCTGTTTGTGTCGCTCTCGCTCGCCAAGCGCCATACCGAGATCGCGCGCGCCGGCGGCGACGGCGTGAAGAAGAAGGTGCGCGGCTACAGCACCGCCGACGAGCCTTTCGTGGTGGGCCTCGGCATGGCCTCGATGGTCGCGGCGATCCTCGTTTTCGTCCTCTATCTGACGCAGGAGGCCTTTACCGCCGCCCATCTCGCGGAGCCAAAACTGCTCTGGGCCTTCCCCCCGGCCCTGTTCCTGATCTCCGGCCGCGTCTGGCTGATTTCGGGGCGCGGCGAATTGCACGACGACCCGGTCGCCTTCGCCGTCAAGGACCGCGCCAGCCTCGCCGTCGTCGCCCTGCTCGGCGTGGTCTTCGTCGCCGCCTGGCTCGGCCCGCCGCACATCTGACCGGACTTCGCCCGATGAACCGCGCCCACGCTCCCGCCTTGCTCTTTTCGGTCGCCGCTATGGCCCTGCTCGCCGTCGCGGCCTTCAGCTTTCCCTATGCGCCACTCGAGGATTTTCCGGAGTGGATCTACCAGGGCCATGTCTTCAACAAGCTCGTCGAGGGCCAGTCCTCGCTGCTCTATGAGGTCAAGACCTATCCGGTCCCCTACGCACTGCTGCAACTGATGGTCAGCGCTTTGCTGCTGGTCGCGGCGCCGATGATGGCCAGCCGGATCGTGCTGGCGCTCTGGGGCGTCCTCTCGCTCGTCGCGGTCCACAAGGTCATCGCACGCAATGCGGTTTCGCCCTGGATCGGCTGGCCGCTGCTCCTCAGCCTGATCGTGTTCAACTCGCCGTTCTGGAACGGCTATCTCGGCTATCAGAGCGGCCTTCTGGTCCTGCTCTTCTTCCTCGCCTTGCCCCGCGACAACCGCAGCGACTGGCGCTGGGTCCTCGCCTTCTCGCTGCTAGCCTTTTTCGCCCATGGCTGGGGCTATGTGGCGCTGCTTGCCTTCATCGGCGCCTATGCGCTTTACGACCGCCGGATCGTCTCCTGCGGCGCGGCGATCGCACCCTCGCTGCTCCTGCTCGCGATCTACCGCAAGTTCAACGTCAGCCATTCCGAACTGACGGTGATGTTCGATCTCGATCACGTCAATCCGGTGCTCTACAAGCTCTATACGCTGCTGAAATCCGGCCCCTATCACAACGCCATCGTCTTCGACTTCAACGCCATGGCCCATTTCGGCCCGGCCTTCCTCGGCGCCGGACTGGCGCTGGACGCGATCTTCTTCCTCGCGCTCGGCGCCCTTGCCCTGATGGCCTTGCGCGCCCTCGGCTGGCGCGAAATTGGCGCGCGCCCCGAGACCCTGACCGGCGTCGGCCTCGTCGCTCTGGCGCTGATCCTGCCGCCGACCGGATTCGAGATGGCCAATCCCGGCGAAAGGATCCTGATCCCCGGCCTGCTCGCTTTGTCGCTTGCGTTTTTCTCGGGTTATTCCCCGTCGGCGCTCGTCCCGCGCGTCGCGCTGTCGGGCGCGGTCCTCGGCGGCATGGCGCTGTTCGCCCTCGGCCTCATCGCCGGCGGCGCGGCCTATCGCAGCGGAACGGCGGGCGCCGAAGCCATGGCCGCGAAGCAGACCGAGACCGGCGCCAGATACAGCTGGTTCGGCCACCGGCTCGTCCAGTTCGATTCCCGGATGCGCGAGGCCGAAAAGGCGTGGCGCCATGACGCCCTGCCCAGCGAGCCCCTGGCCTTCGAAACCGGCCTTATCGCCAATCGCCGCTAAGGATTGGCGGCCGGCGCAAGCGCCTAAGCGTTCTTATCGGGCCTCCCCCTTCCAGGGATAGTAGAACGCCTCCATGCACCCGCCGCAGAACTCGCTCAACTCACCATCGGCAAGCGCCTGCCGCAAATTCCAGTAAGCCTCTCCATTATAAACGGACGGGACTCTTTCCAGTTCCGTAAAGGTCAATCCATACCGCCGGCTGATGACCAGCCCGTCAGGCTTGGCCATGTAACAGCAAGGCAGAACATGAAAACCGGCTTCGTCGCGGAGATATTGAAACGGCCTTAGCCATAAATATTGGCATTCGCACACGGCCTCGGCGACGTCGCGGCGCGGAGCGATGGAAGCCGCCGTATTCATTTCGTCTGGGCCTCCAGGCAAGGGCTTGGTCATGAACGGCATGCCATAGACTGCGACGCCCAGACTTTTGCCGAGCGCAATGGCCTCGTCGGTAATCTTGAAGATCTCTTCGCGCGGCATGTGACTCAGATTGAATGCCCCGATGCGCGCCGCAATTTCCGGCTCTCTTGTCTCCATCGGTTGAAAATAAACATTGGGCACTCCGAGTTCAGCGGCGATACGGACAACTCCAGGCAGCTCCGGCAGGTTCGACGTCATTGCCGTGAAGCTGAATTCAAGGCAGGAGGGCTTGCCCGTTTCTGCGCGAATGGCGACGATTTCCCGGACATTGTCGAGAAATCGCTCGAAATTGCCGCCACGACGAATGCTCTCATAGGTCGCCTTGGTCGCGCCGTCGATCGAAATGCCGAGATTGTCGATCAGGGAGACCGCGCGGCGATATTTGCCACGCGGCGGGACACTGGCGTTGGTCACGAGATCGATTTGCGCCGCCGGATGGGCGGCCTTGCAGATCTCGATGATCTCGCAAAGTTCTGGATGGAGAAAGGCCTCTCCGTCCGTGAGGCTGATAAGAGAATAGGTCTCCGTCTCCCCGCTTAACATTCGGCGGAGTTCGTCCGGACTGAGATAAGTCTTTTTGAAAAGGCCCTCGGTGTAACAGCCGACGCAGCGGAAATTGCAGTTCTCGGTAATGCTGAGCCAGAGCGAGTCCGGGGCCAGGCTGAACTCGCCCGCGCGCGCCTGTTCACGTTTCTGGCGAACGAAGGCTCGATAGCGCTTCAGCCTTTCGCTTTCCCTCGATGCCTCAAGCGCTTCCGTCATCGCCACACGTCGCAGACTTGCATTGCCGCCATTCCTTCCCGGAAAGACCCCGCCGGGCGCGCGCGGTTTGCAAAAGGCCCGGCTGATGACTCGGACGCGACGAACCGAAACAATTTTCCTGAAACCCAGCCGCTTCGGCGCCTCGCCGGACGACAAGCTTCCAAAGAGCGGCGACGACCATAGGAACCTTTCGCGATCAACTTGTCATCGGCCATTAATTTTCTAATATGGGAAAAATTTCTGGCGGATGCAATTTCAACGTATGAACCTCACAGCGCGTGTGTCTTATGAACGATCGTGATGTCTATTTTGACAGATTAACCAACGCGACCGCGATTCAAAACGTCGATATCATCGTCGATCTCCTCATAGACGCCGAGACACCTTTCTGGATCAGGCGCGACGGAGCTGATCTCGTCATTCGATCGGAAGATGACGTCTTCGCAATTTCGACATTCAACAGGCTCTTTCTTCCAATCCATCGCGTGAGGGAAGAAACCCATCGGCAATTACTCGAGCATTGGCTCGAACGCGAAGCCCGCGCCCGTTCGCGTATCCGCCTGACCTATTTGCGCCGCTTCCTCGTCGAAGCAGCGTCTTTCGTCCAGCTTCCGGATCGACTTTATCAGGCGACGCTCGCGCTTCTCGCCGCCTGGACCGAAGGGCCGAACCCGCTTCAGGATTGGTCCGAAGTCAGCAGAGTTGTCCGACGGTTTCTGGACACCTGGAAGGATTCGGCGCCCGAGCGCCTCATGCAGCCCCGTCTCCTGCGCGCGGCCTTGTGGTCATGCGATCTCAAACTGATGCGGGAACTGGTCGATCTCGGCACACGGTTTGCCCAGCAGCCGGAATCGCTGCAAATGATCCATTTCCTCCTGATGCAACTCGTCGCTTTCGACGAGACGGTCGCGCTCTTGCCGAGAGTCGAGGCGATGCATCGGCGCGATTCGACAAATGTGGTCGCGATCCACAATCTCGCACAAGTCCGCCGCGCCCTTATGCACGACGTCGGCGACATCGCCGCCCTCTACATGGCGGTGGATACGAGCAAAAGCCCAAATCACCTTCCTGGCGCGATCAACTGGATCGCCCAGGCCTGTTACGCATTTGACCTGAGGGAAGAGGCGGCGGCTTTGTTCGCCATGATGCCGGCTCCCACGAACGGCTCGGACGCCAGGAGCTGGCAGCAACGGGTCCTCCAGAGGCCGGACGCCGCGCAGCCGCTTTCGCCGCCACGGCCGTCCGCGACCAGGATGCTCGACCTGCCCGGCCTGGCGCCCGTCCTCGCCCACCCCCTCGAAAGGGCGGCGGAATTGGTTCAGGCGGATGTGTCAAGGCGTTCGCCGCTGAGCGCCAAAGAGATCGAACGCGGGTTCCGACGGGTAGCCGACAGCGTCGCCGCCGTTCCGCGTCCCTCGCCCTTGCCGGACGAATGCCTGCGCGGCGCCCAACGCATGATGGGATTCGCCAAAGCCTATTTCGAGCCGCACCTTGGCTTCCTCGGCATTTCCCCCGTTCCCCTCGAGGAAAAATACGGCCGAATGGATCTCGAGCGGATGCGCGCCGCCTATCTCGGAGCCTTGGCCGTTGTCATCAATCTGGTCGAACTCGGGTTGGAATCCATTCTTGCCGGCGCGACAGTGCGTCAGGTCGAGCAATGTTTCCGCCTGATGAACCATCTCGTCGACGCGTGTCTCGCCGCCGGAGAGCCGGACCGCGCGCTCCTGCTGATCCGGCGGCTGATGAATTTCGCGAACTGCCGCGACGTCGCGAGCCGGCTGGCCGAATTGTGCTGCCTCGCCAAGGGCGACATCGCCGCGGCGCAAGCGCTCCTTCTGGTTGAAGCGCGCGACAGATGCACGTTTTACCGCGTCGTCGATCGCGAGACATGGACCCGCGCTGAGGGGCTCGCCTGGGAGGTTTTTGTCGACGATCCGGAAACGCGCGGCGCCTTCGATGTCGATTGGTCGGATATCGGCCTCATGACCTATGACCATGTGGTTCCGCCCGTGCGGATCGCCCTCGCCCGCCCGGACCTCCTCGTCGTGCGGCGCGGCGAAGTCTTGCGGGGCCAGAAGGATATGATCCTGCGGCCGACACGTTTCCATCACCCGATGACCTATCCCGAGCGCACGCCCGACGTGGCCGCAGGCGCCGACGGCGCCGTGCGGTTGCTCAATCTCGCCGAACCCGTCGAGATCAACGAAGACGTTCTCGTTCTCGAGAACTTCGACGCGCTCCGCCATCGCAATTATTATCATTGGCTCGCGCTCATCCTGGCGCGGATCAATTACCTGAAGGACCGTGGCTGGCTCGAAGGACGGCGTCTCGTCGTTCCCGAGGGGCTCTCGAAATGGATGATCGCCTCCCTTCACGCCATCGGCGTCGCTGACGACGATCTCCTGATCGCCCCCATGGGGTTGGAGCTTCGGCTCACGAACGCCCTCCTGTGCTCGTCGGTCGAATTCGCGTCGCCGACGCTGTTGCGGGCGCTCCGCAACAAGCTTCTGCCGCGCGGGGAAACTGGAGAGGAGCGCGGCCCCGTTCATCTTTTTCTCTCGCGGCGCGGCCAACTCCGCCGCCCGTTCTTGAACGAGGCCGAGATCGAGGCAATCGCCGGCAGCCTCGGCTTTCAGATCGTTCAACCTGAGACAATGACCATTTTCGAGCAGGCTGACCTGTTCGGTCGCGCCGCCAGCGTGGTCGGCGCGGAGGGCGCGGCGTTCGCCAACATCATGTTCTGCCAGCCGGGCGCGCGCATTCTGACCTTGTTGAACGAAAACGACCTTTTCCCAACCTTCAACGATCTGGCGACGCTCGGCGAACTTGCTCATCGCAAGGTCACCGCGAAAGGCGAACCGGACGATCTTGGAGTCATCTCGACCTGGGCGCCATTTTCGATCGACATTTCTCTCGCCGAGCGCGGCATGCGCTGGGCGATGGGCGGCTGATCCATGAGAATCCCATTCTACAATCTCGCCGCCGAGCATGATTGGCTCAGACCCGAGCTCGACGAAGCCTATCGACGCGTGGTGTCCTCGGGCTGGTTCATCCTCGGTCCCGAAGTCGAGGCTTTCGAGCGGGAATTCGCCGCGTATTGTGGCGCGCAAGCCTGCATCGGCGTCGCCAATGGGCTCGACGCCCTGCGGCTGTCGCTGCGGGCGCTGGGCGTCGGGCGCGGCGACGAGGTCATCGTCGCGGCGCATACCTTCGTCGCGACCTGGATGGCGGTCGCCGATGTCGGGGCGACGCCCGTCGCCTGCGAGCCCGAGCCGGGCGGCGCGGCGATCGGAACGGCCGCCGTCGAGCGACTGATCACGCCGCGCACACGCGCGGTCATCCCGGTCCATCTTTACGGTGTCCCCGCGCCGGTGGACGACCTCGCCGAACTTTGTGGCGCGAGCGGCCTCCATCTGGTCGAAGATGCGGCGCAGGCCCACGGGGCCCGTCGGCGGGGGCGGTCCTGCGGCTCATTCGGCGCGGCCGGCTGCTTCAGCTTCTATCCGTCGAAAAACCTCGGCGCGCTGGGCGACGGCGGCGGCATCGTCACCTCCGACATCGGCCTCGCCAAACGCCTGCGCCGACTTCGCAATTACGGCTCCGCCGTCAAATACCAGGTCGAGGAAGAAGGGTGGAACAGCCGGCTCGACGAGCTTCACGCCGCCTTCCTGCGGGTCAAGCTGACGCGGCTCGATGAATTGAACGCCCGCCGGAACGCTCTGGCCCAAATCTACCTCGACGGTCTCGCCGACCTCGACGGCGTGGCCCTCCCCCAAGTCTCGTCCGGCGATGCCCCCGTTTGGCACCTGTTCGTACTCCGCACGCGCGAACGCGACGCATTGCGCGCGCATCTGGCCGACGCCGGGATCGAAACCGGCCTTCATTATCCGATTCCCGTCTATCGCATGGCGCCATTCCGGAAATATGCGCCGCCCGCTCACGGCGCCAGCGATCTTCTGGCGGCGGAAAGCCTGAGCCTCCCGCTCTGGCCGCTAATGAAAACGGAAAGCGCCGAAACTGTCCGCGACGCCGTCCGCACCTTTTTCGTGCGCATGCGGCGCGCCGAACGTTGACTGTTTCGCACGGGCGTACCAGCTTGGCTGCAATGGTTCCGGTCGAGCGAAAGGAAAGACGTTGATCTGCCCCTCTCCTCATGCCGATCCCGCCGCGTCCAGGATCGCGACAGACGACGGATCAGTCGCCGGCTCTTCCGGCGAGCAGTATGAAGCGCGCCTGATCGATCTGCCAACCATTGACAGCCAGACCCCGGACGCCATCGGCGCCATCACGGTTCTCGAGGCGCCACCTTTCGAAATCAAGCGGATCTACTGGATTCACGGCGCAGGCGCCGGCGAAATGCGTGGCCACCACGCCCATCGCACTCTTTGCCAGATTCTGGTCGCCGTCTCCGGGGCCTTTGAGATCAAGGCCGTGACTGACACGGAAGAAATTCGCTTCACGCTCGATACGCCGCGTCGAGGACTTCTTCTCGGCCCCGGACTCTGGCGGACGATCTGCGCCCTGAAGGAAAACTCGGTTCTCATGGTCGCGGCCTCGGCGACCTTCAACGAAGCCGATTACATTCGCGATTTCGACGCCTTCCTGGATTTCCGCAAGGATCTCCGCGAAATGCGCCGGAATATCGGCGGAATTGACCAGCGATGAGCGTTGTCGATTTTATCGTCGCGAAATGCGCTCTCGATGCCGAGATGGACGACTATCTTTATGTCCGTCCGGATTTCAGCCTTTGGCAATCGACCGTTCAAGCCAAGCGCATCCAATCGTTCGGCATTTTCCGTAAAGACAACCTTCGCGCCTATGGGCGGCTGACCCTTGCGGGCAAAGATGGAGTCTGGACGGCGCCCGTCACCGGAACATTCGGCGGCCCCGTCCTCGCGCGCGGAAAAAACATTCCTCTATACGCCCTGGACGCCCTTTTCCTCGAGGCGACGCGCTGGCTCGAGATGGAAGCCGGCGCAAAAAGCTGCTCAATTCGCCTGCCGCCACACTGCTTCCCCGACCCGCTGTCCGGCGCGAACGCGAACGCCTTGTTCCGGCTTGGATGGAAACTCGATCAGGTCGATGTCAATTACCATCTGCCGGCCATGTCCGCCGACGATTTCCACGCGCGGCTCGGCGCAACGAAGCGTCAGGAAACAAGGAGGCTGAAAAGCTCGGGAGCAGCCTTCAAGGTTCTGCCGGCTCAGGCGTTGCAGCGCGTCTACGAGATCATTTCCCGCAACCGCGCGGCGCGCGGTTTCCCGATGACAATGTCATGGGAGTCAATCGCCGCCCTCACCGAAGCTTTTCCAGCGACGATCGGGTTGTTCGGAGTCGAGCGCGGTTTGGATCTGTTGGCCGCCGCGATCTGCCTGCGCGTCACGAGTTGCTATTTTTATGTCTTCTACTGGGGCGAAGCCCCTGAATTTCGGCGGGAAATGCCGGTCCTGCTGCTCGCCGAGGGGCTCGTCGCGCATTGCCATGAAAACGGGATCGCCGTGATCGACATCGGCATCGCGACCGACCGATCAACGCCGAACGAGGGCCTCATCGCTTTCAAGACGGGCCTTGGCTTCGAGGCTTCGCCGAAGCTGACATTCCGTTATGATTTCCTTCGGCGCAGAGAATGAATTGAGCGCGTGAGCGCGTAGAATGGGACCTGGATTCCCCATGAAGCGAGATATCGGCAAATATCAGGCGTCTTACTTGTCTGATGAAGAATTCGAGCGGTTCCTGGTCCGTTACCGACAGGACGCCATCCTCGCTCTGCTAGCCGAAGGCGCCTACGGCGACATCATCGAAATAGGCTGCGGTTCGGAACTGCTTTACGAGAAATACCTGCACGCCGGGTGCGCCCCCGTGAGATCCTGGTTGATCGTCGAACCCGGCGACATTTTCGCGACGCGCGCGGAGGCAAGCCAGCTGCCGTCTCTCGAAGTCATGCGCGGTTTTTTTGAATCCTCGGTCCCCGCGATTCTCGAGCGACGCGAACAGCCGCCCGATTACATCATCTGTTCAGGACTTATCCACGAAGTCGAATCTGCCGATCATCTGTTGAATGCGATCAAGGCGGTGGCGGCGCCGCATACAATCCTCCACATCAACACGCCAAACGCCCGGAGCTTTCATCGCCGTCTCGCCCTGGCGATGAAAATCATTCCGGATCTGCGCGCGCTCAGTCCACGAAATCTCACCATGCAACATCACCGCGTCTATGATCTGGACAGGCTGTTGAAAGACTTGTCGAAAGCGGGATTCGAGATGATCAGGAACGGCGGATATTTCGTCAAGCCGTTCACCCACAAGCAAATGGAGGCCATCTCGCCGGATCTGGGCGACGCTATCCTTGACGGGCTCTTCGAGCTGGGACGTGAATATCCCGATTGGGCCTGCGAAATATTCGTCGAAGCCCGCCTCAGATGACCCCTGCGCGGCAGCGCGTCGGCAAGGCCGCGCCATGCTCCTGACGCGTCAGCCGTCGGCGCCCTCTTGCGCCTTGGCCTCGTCCCAAAGAGCATCCATTTCCGCGAGGCTGGCTTCACCGAGCTTCTTGCCCTGGCGCTTCAATTCGCGTTCGATGAAATGGAAGCGGCGCTCGAATTTGGCATTGCAGGCGCGCAGCGCCTGTTCGGCGTCGGCGCGGGCGTGGCGCGCCAGATTGGCGACCGCGAAGAGCACGTCGCCGATTTCATGGGCGACATGGGCCATGTCGCCGCGGTCGAGCGCCTCCTCGACCTCGTCGCATTCCTCGCGGATCTTCGCCAGCACCAGCCGAGCGTCGTTCCAGTCGAAGCCGACCTTCGAGGCCTTTTCCTGCAACTTGATCGCGCGGGTCAGCGCCGGAAGGACCGCCGGAATATCGGCGAGATACCCCTGCCGAGCCTGTTCCGGCAAGCCGGATGCGCGGCGCGCCGCCGCCTTTTCCGCCTTTTCCTGCGCCTTTATCTCGGCCCAGACGCCTTCCACCGCCTCCGGCGTGCGCTGTTCCCGCTCACCGAAGACATGGGGATGGCGGCGGATCATCTTGGTCGTGACCGCCTCGACCACGCCGCCAAAATCAAACAGGTCGCGCTCCCGCGCCATTTGCGCGTGGAAAACCACCTGCAGGAGCAGATCGCCCAGCTCGTCGCGCAGATCGACATAATCCGCGCGCTCGATGGCGTCGACGACTTCGCAGGCTTCCTCGATCGCATAGGGCGCGATGGTTCTGAAATCCTGGGCGAGGTCCCAGGCGCAGCCGGTTTCGGGCGTGCGCAGGGCGGCCATAATCTCCAGCAGGCGCTCGATGTCGCGCGACGGCTTCATGCAAATCCCTGGTCCGGACGGGCGGCGCGCCCGAAACGGGGAGCCCCAAAAGAAAAGAGCAGGGCCTCGCCCTGCTCCGGATGTTTTCAGAAGTCGGCCAAGGCTCAGGCGAGCGCGATGGCCACGGCCTCGCGGCCCTTCTGGGTGTCGACGACCTTCATCGTCACCGGCTGACCCTCGGGCAGCTGGGAGATGCCGGCCTGGCCGAGGATGGAGATATGGACGAAGACGTCCTTGCCGCCATCATTGGCCTGAACGAAGCCGAAGCCCTTCACGCCGTCGAACCACTTGACCGCGCCCTCGACATCGACCGCGGAGCTGACGTCGGGCTGGCGGCGCGGCGGAGGCCGCGACGAGTCGAAGCTGCGCTGCGGCGCGCGTTCGGCGGCGCCCGCGGTGTCCACCTCGAGCACACGGGTGACCTGCTGGCCCTTGACGCCATTGGCGACGAGAACCTTGAGCTTGGCGCCCGGAGGCACCGATTCAAAGCCGGCCGACTGGAGGGCGCCGATGTGCAGGAAGGCGTCGCCGCTGCCATTCGAAAGTTCGACGAAGCCGAAGCCCTTGTCGCCCTTGAACCACTTCACGACAGCATCGACGGAATTGGCGGCGCCGCCGCTTGCCATCGCCGGGGCGGCCATGAACTCTCCGCCGAAACCGCCGCCCATGGGCGGACGATCGAAAGCGCGGGGCTGGCGAAACTGGCGCGGGTTGTCGTATGAAGAGGGCCCGTCGTCATCAAAACCGCGCTTACGAGGTCCCCGGAAATCTCTACCTTTGCTCATGTCCGCCTTTAATTCTCCGCCTCATTTCGATACAGCCGCGCGGCTACGAGTAAAGCCGCATGGCCAAGCTTCCGGCCCGGCCATAATTTGCCGCCCGGAAACGCCAGCCGATGGTGTGTGATTTTTCAGTCCAAAGCCCGCGCAATACTCTTTTAGCAGCATTCCCCCCATGCTGGCTAGATTTATTCGACTGCAAATCGCCCCGGAACTGAACAAAAATCTGGCCCTGCCGCCTTATGAGCGGGCGTTGCCGCGTCCACGGTTCGCGTGTCTTGCGTTGTCACAATTTCGTGAAGTCCCTGCGAAGGACCGATTCGCTCCCGAGACGGCGACCCGCGTCGCAATTGGCGGCGCGCGATTACACGCCCGCACTGGGCCGTTCCCGCGATTTTCCAGACCCGTTTTTAACACTGATCCGCACCAAAAAAGCCGCAAGCGCTTCCGGCGCAGGAAACAGTTCATTAAACTACGATATATTGATCCTGCAGGGTTGTAGAAACGGCGTTTTTATATTGGTCGATGAGCTGGTTGCGTAAAGCCCTCTTGCTTGGATTATTGACGGGCGCCGCCGCATTCGCCCAGCCTTCGCGCGCCGACTGGTTCTTCGGCCTGTTCGGAAACGCGGAGCCCGCGCCCACGCCGCGCGCCGACGCCGCCGCCTATGCGGTCGAGATTGTCACGCCGGACTCCTCCCTCAAGGACACGCTGCAGGCTTCGTCCAATCTCTACCGCCTGCGCCAGCAGCCGCCGGAAAACGGCGAGGGCCTCGCCCGCCGCGCCCAGGCCGACCTGCCCCGCCTCATCGACGCGGCGTGGGCGGAAGGCTTTTACGACGCCTCGGCCCGCGCCACGATCGACGGCCAGCCGATCGCCATGGACGGGAGCGGCCTCGACGCCGCGGCCGGCGCCGCCAATTCAGACGTCAACCGCCGCGTCGTCCGGGTTCGCCTCGACGTCTCTCCGGGCGTCCAATATCGCGTCGGCAGGATCGAGATCATCGACGCCCGCAGCGGCGCGCCCTTCGATCCCGACCTGACCACGCCGCGCGTCCTGAAGCTCGCGAGCGGCGACCCGGCCCGCGCCAACGCCATCCGCGACATGCAGACCCGCCTCACCGACGCAATCCGCCGCAAATCCTTTCCGCTGGTCAAGGTCGATCTCGTCCAGGCGACGGTGCGCCACGAGGACCAAAGGGTCGATCTTCTGGTCAGCGTCGACACCGGCCCCAAGGCTGGCTTCGGTCCTGTCACAATCACCGGGACGCGCGATCTCGACCCCCAGGTCGTGCGCTCCTTCATCTATGTCCAGCCGGGCGATCCCTATTCTCCCGACAAGATCGCCGCCATGCGCAAGTCGCTCGCGCAGATCGAGGCCATCGGCTCGACCCGCATCCTCGAATCCGACCATCTCGACCCGGACGGCAATCTGCCGATCACCGCGCAGGTGGACGAACGCAAGAACTATGCGGTCAGCGCCGCGGCGCAATATTCCACCATCGACGGCCCCTCGGCCCGCGCGGACTGGACGGACCGCAACCTGTTCGGCGGCGGCGAGCGGCTGCGCATCTCGGGCCTCGTCGGCTACGCCCAGGACAATACCTATACGCCGAACGCCTATAACCTCTGGTACACGGGCAAGAAGAACAGCTGGTTCGACACCAGCCGGATGATCGGCCGCGCCAACGCCAATTTCATCAAGCCCGCGCTCTGGGGCTCGACCAACGACTATCTCGCCGACGTCACCCTCGCCCGCGAGGTCACCACCTCCTATCAGGCGGAATATTTCAACGTCAGCCAATATATCCGCCATCGCTTCGACCAGAATTTCTGGGTCCAGGGCGGCTGGGAGGTCGAGCGCGGCCAGTCGCAGGATTCCTTCGGCAAGACCAATTATCTGCTCTCCGGCGTCGCGGTCGCGGCGCGCTACGACACCACCGACAACGAGCTAGACCCGCACAGCGGCGTGCGCGTCATCGCCAATGGCGGCGCCTACCCGAAATTCTTCGGCTCGTCGGAAAATCTCTTTCAGGGCAAGACGCAGGCCTCGACCTATTATTCGCTCGACGACGACAACCGCTATGTCCTCGCCGGCCGCGTGGCGCTCGGCGCCGGCGGCGGCAGCAATATCCTCGACATCCCCGACAACCGGCGCTTCTTCGCCGGCGGCGGCGGCTCGGTGCGCGGCTATCCCTGGCGCTCGCTGAGCCCGCTCGGCCCCAACGGCGAGCCGATGGGCGGCCAGAGCCTGTTCGAAGCCTCGGCCGAGGCGCGCATCAAGGTCACCGACGATATCGGCGTCGCGCCCTTTGTCGACGCCGGCCAGGCCTTCGCCACCTCCTTCCCCAATTTCCAGCAGCAGATGGCCTATTCGGTGGGTTTGGGCCTGCGCTATTATACCGGCTTCGGACCGTTCCGCGTGGACGTCGCCTTCCCGCTGGAGCGCCAGGCGGGCGACCCCGCAATCGCTCTCTATTTCGGCATAGGGCAGGCTTTCTGATGGCGCGGATCCTGCGATATCTCGGCGTCGCCGTCGTCCTGCTGGCCCTGATCAGCGGCGGGATTTACGCGGGCCTCGTCTATTACGCCGGGTCGTCCGGCGGCCCTTCCGAGTCCGGCGACCAGAAGAGCCTGCTCGCCTCGGTGATCGAAAAGGCCCTGTCCACGCCCGACATGAAGATCTCGATCGGCGCCGTCGACGGCCCCCTGTCGTCGGACGCGACGATCCGCGACGTGATGCTTTCCGACGCGCAGGGGCCGTGGCTCAAGCTCGATCGCGCCCGGCTGGTCTGGACCCGCTCGGCGCTGCTGACCGGCCAGCTCCTGGTCAAGAGCCTGGAAATCGGCCATCTGGAAATCCTGCGTAAGCCCCTGCCCGCCAAGGCGCCGCCGCCGGCTCCCGCGGAAGCCGATCAATCGTCGGCGCCCTTCGCGCTGCCGCGCCTGCCGATGAAGGTCGTCGTCGGAGCCTTCACCCTCGCCCGGCTCGATCTCGGCGAGGATGTGATCGGTCTGGCCGCGCGCCTCGGCGCAGAGGGTCACGCCAGCCTCGGGCGCCCGTCGGACGGCCTCGATCTCGTCTTCAGGCTGCAAAGGCAGGACGCCCCCGGCGCCGTCAGCCTGAACCTCGCCTACGAGCCGAAATCGACGGCGCTCAAGCTCGGCGCCAATGTCCACGAGCCGGCGGGCGGGCTGATCGCCCACGCCGCCCAACTCGACGGCCTGCCCCCGGTCGATCTCGAGCTGAACGGCGACGGCCCCGTCGACGCCTTTCGGTCGCGGCTCGAATTCTCGGCGGGCCCGCTGGCCAAAGTCACGGGCGGGGCGTCGCTGGAGCGCCGCGACGCCGCCCACGCGCTGGCGCTCGACCTCCACGGCGCCATCGCGAAGCTGCTCCCCGGCTGGCTCGGCCCGATCTTCGAGGGCGACACGACGCTGGCGGGCTCGCTCCTCTTTGGCGACGATGGCTCTTACGGCCTCGACGCCTTCCGCATCGCCGCGAAGGAGGCCCAACTCGACGCCAGCGGCCGTTTCGCCTCGGACCAGACCATCGACGCCCATGTCCGGATCGCCGCCGTACCCGACGAAAGCGGCGCTGCCCGCGCCGGCGAGGCGCAGATCGGCGCGCTCGACTTCCGCCTCGACGCCCAAGGCCCGATGCTCGCGCCCAAACTGGACCTCAACCTCCATGTCGCCGACGCCTCGGCCTCGGTCGGAAAGATCGGCCGGCTCGACGCCAGGGTCACGGGGCGGCCCGATGGACCAGCGACCGAGGCGAAGACGCGCGTCGATCTCGCCGCCGACGCCTCGGGCGACGGCCTCGCCTTCGCCGACAAGGCCCTGAGCGAGGCGATCGGCGAGAAATTCGCGCTGACCCTGCGCGCCCGCGCCGCGCCGAGCGGCGACGCCGATGTCTCCGTCGCGAAACTGATCGCCGCGAGCGGCGAGGTCGCGGCCTCCGGCGCCTTCGGCCTCAACCGGCTCAAGGGCCATGTCGATTTCAGCGCGCCGGACCTGCGCCGCTTCGCCGCTTTGGCGCAGACGACGCTTGCCGGCGCGCTCAAGGGCGAGCTCGAACTTACCGGCGCGCCGGCCAAGGGCCTGATCGACGCGCGCCTCGCGATTCATGGCGACAAGCTGGCGACGGGGATCGCCGCCGCCGACGCCGCGCTCGGCGCCAAGGCCGAGATTTCCGGCGCGCTGGGCAAGAGCGACGACGGCTTCCATTTCGAGGGCCTGACCGTCACGACGCCCAATATCACGGCGAAGCTCGACGGCCGCGCAACCAAGGCGGAGGCGCATGTCGATTTCACCGCCGCCGCCGCCGATCTCGCGCGGCTCTCGAAGGATCTCGCCGGCAAGGCGGAAGCCAAAGGCCAGCTGACGGGCTCGCTCGACCATCCCGACGCCGCCCTGTCCCTGACGCTGACTGACGTGAAGTCCATGGGCCGCGCGATCCCGCGCCTGACCTTCGACATTTCGGGCAAGGACCTGATCGCGGCGCCCGACGCGCGGATCGCGCTCGACGGCGAGATTGCCGGCAAGCCCGCCAGGGGCGCGCTAAACGTTTCGCGCGACGCCAGCCAGACATGGCGCTTCGCCTCGGCGGGCCTGAGCCTCGGCTCGGTTTCGCTTTCGGGCTCGGGCGCGCTTTCGCCGGAAAAAAGGCTCGACGGCAAGCTGGCGCTCCAGGCCGGCGACCTCGACGACCTTTCGCCCCTCGCCTTGCGGAAACTCGCCGGCAAGCTCGAAAGCCATTTCGTCTTTTCCGCCGCCGACGGGCGCCAGTCGGGCGCCGTGCGGCTCAAGGCCTCGGGCCTGCGCGCGGCGCAGGCGAGCCTTGAGAGGCTCGATGTCGATCTGCGTGGCGCCGACCTGCTCGGCGCGCCGAGGCTCGATGGAACAGTTTCGCTCGATCGCGCCCAGGTCGCGGGCGAAACGTTTCCGCGCCTGCGCCTCACCGCCAAATCCGCCTCCGACGCCAGCGATTTCACGCTCTCGACCGAAGCGCGCGGCATTGCGGTCGAGAGCAAGGGCCGCCTCGTCGCCGCGACGCCGGTCAGGCTCGAATTGGCGGCCTTCGAGGCCAAAGGCGCGGGCCAGAGGATCGCGCTCGCCAGCCCGGCGCGTTTCGCCTTTCCGGCGGGCGGCATCGAAATTCGCGGCCTCGCGCTCGCGTCAGGCGCTGGCCGGCTGACCCTCGACGGAACGGCGGGCGACAAGCTCGACCTGACCCTGTCGGCCAAGGCCCTGCCCCTCGCCTTGGCCCGTCTCGCCGCGCCCGATCTCGCGCTCGACGGAACGCTCGACGCCTCGGCGAAAATTGCCGGCGCGGCTTCGGCGCCGACGGGCGACTGGAAGGTCGAAATCGCTCGCCTTTCGGCTCCGCAAACCCGCGACGCCGGCCTTGGCGCCATAGCGGTCCGGGCCTCGGGACGGCTCGATGGCAAGCGTACGAGCCTCGACGCCGCCATCGCGCTGCCGCGCGGCGGCGATGCGCGGATTGACGGCTTCGCCCCCCTCGACCCCGCCGGCGCGCTCGACCTCACGATCCGCGCCGCGCTCGACGCCAGCCTCGCCAACACCATGCTCGCCGACACCGGCCAGACGGTCGGCGGCAAGCTGACCATCGACGCCAAGGCGCAGGGCCCGGTCGCCAAGCCCCAGCTTTCCGGAACCGCGAGCCTCGTCGACGGCGCCTTCGACGATCCGCTCGCTGGCGTGCGCTTCGACAAGATGAACGCCGCTCTGCGCGCGCGCGGCGAAGACATTGTCGTCGAACGTTTCACCGCCGCGACCCGCAACGGCGGGACGATCTCGGCCTCCGGCAATGTCCGCATTGCGCCCGACGCTGGTTTCCCGGCCAGCCTGCGAATCACGGGGCAAAACGCCGAACTCGTCTCCAACGATTATGTCACGGCCATCGCCAGCCTCGCGCTCGACCTCGGCGGGCCGCTGGCGCGACGCCCGCGCATCAGCGGCCGCATGGCCTTCGACAGCATCGACGTGCGCGTGCCGGACCGCATCCCGGCATCCAGCCGGCCGCTCGACAATACCCGCCACATCGACCCGACGCCGGCCGCGCGGCAAAGGCTCGCGCTGATCGCGAAGCAGAAGGCGCGGCAGGCGAAGAAAAAGGCGCGGCAGCCGGCTTTCAACGCCGATCTCAATGTCGCGATCAGCGCGCCCTCGCGCATTTTCGTGCGCGGCCACGGCATCGACGCCGAACTCGGCGGCGACCTCATGGTCACCGGCGACCTCACCGCGCCTTCGACCCACGGCTCGTTCCACCTTCGCCGCGGCGCCCTGACGCTCGCGGGCAAGCGTTTCGACTTCACCCGCAGCAATATCGTCTTCGCCGGCGCGCCGATCCCGCAGCTCGATTTTCTAACCGAAACCACGGCGGGCGATGTGACCGCGCGGATCGGGATCACCGGCCCCGCCAATGAGCCGTCCTTCGCCTTCTCCTCGACGCCCGACCTGCCGCAGGACGAGATCATTTCGCGCCTGCTGTTCAACACGGCCTCGGGCGGATTGACCGCGATCCAGGGCCTGCAGCTCGCCCAGACCGTGGCGGAATTTTCCGGCCAGGGCGGCCCGGGCGTAATGGAGAAGATGCGGCGCTCGCTCGGCGTCGACACGCTCGATGTCGGCGTCGGCCCCGACGGCAGCCCGCGCGTCGGCGCCAGCCGCTATATCATGAAAAACGTCAATGTCGGGGTGCGCACGGGCGCCAAGGCGACCGACAGCGCCGTGACGATGGGCGTGGACATCACCAACCGCCTGCGCGTCCAAGGCGAAGCCGGCGCCGACGGCAGCGCCGCCGCCGGCGTTTCTACGCAATGGGAATATTGAAGCCGGCCAAAGCCTCGCGCCGCGCGGCTTCGATCCGCACCGCCTTCATTGTCGCTGAGGCGATGACGCGGCTGCGCTCGTCGGCGTCCCTGAAGCCTGCGCCGCGCGTCCGGGGGTCGATCTCCACCAGCTTGACGCCCGCCGGCGCAAAGGCGGAATCGCGCGCCACGCCCCGGATATGGCCGTCCATCGGCGCGAAGACGGGGACATCCTCATGCCGCCCGATGAGGAAGCCCTTGGGCGCCCACATGCCGATATCGACCGGCGTGCGCCAGACGCCGGCGCGCTCGGAATAGACGAAACGCTCGCTCCCCGCCCCGCCGAGCAGGCGCGAGACGCCGTCGGGATCGCTGGTGCGGCCCTTCCGGACCACATCGCCGACATGGTCGGGCCGGGTCTCGACCGCGATATCGCAATTCTCGCCGACGACGAATTTCGGCCCGACCCCGACCGTGATCCGCGCGAGACCGCGAAAATCGGGCGTCATCCGGTTTTTCTGTATGCGGGCGTCGACCAGAACGTCCGCCGCGCGCAAAGCGAGCAGGTCGGTGAGCGACAGGGGCGTCACCGCCACGCTCTTCCTGCGCGCGGTAGCCGAGGCGATCTCCAGCAGGGTCTCGGCGCGTCGGCCGACAATGCCGCCGACTTCGGCGTGATCGTCGAACAAGGCGTCGTGGAAGGCCATGCCGCGGCGAATGACCGGCGGATGCGGATCGTGGCTCATCACCGTCGGATAACCCGCCCGGATGAGGGCGACCGCTATCGCCGAAGCGATTTCATTCGTTCCCATCACCACGGCAAGGCGCCGGCTCTGGAAGGCAATCAGGCTTTGACCCGCTTTCGACATCGGCGACCTCCGGAAGATCCGCTCAATATGGAAATGCAATACATAGGCCATAGGCAAGGCGCCGAAGACGGTATTTCGCCACAATATATAATACGATTACATACATCGAGGCAGGCATCCTCGTCGCACAATCGACGCGCGTGAATGGTTGAAGCCAAAACCCGACATTCGGGCGTCCCGCGCAGGCCCTCCACGGAAAGCGCGGCCCAGCGTCCGCACGGATCATTTGACAAAGGCCCGGTGAAAGGCGCCGCGCTGTTCCCGACCCTTGGAGACGGCGGAAGCCTTGGTCTTCCCCCCACAGGAACGGTTCCGCATTCACCCTCGCAATCGAGGGAGATGCTCCGCCGGCGTCCACATTCATCCCACATTCATGCGCGAAGGTCCGATGATCTCGGCGTCGAGAATCAGACGACATGACGCGGGCCGGAGGACAGGCCCGCCATGAAGAATTTCCCAGTTCCTTCGTCTTCGTCGGAGGGGACGGAGCAAATCCGTCTCACGCAAGCCCCGACGAAGGCGAAGGAAACCTAGTGAAAGCGCGTCCCGGCGACCGGCCGGGGGACGCGCGACGACAATCGGCGCCGGCGCCCTGACGCGCTGGAGCCCGCGCGCGGGCCGACGGGTCCTAATTCATGGCTTGCGCGACAGACGGATTGACGCGCTCGAAGGATTTCGCCCAAGGCGCGGAGGCTTCGGTGAGCAGCTTGCGTCCGCGCACCAATTGGGCCGGATCGGACACCAGCCGCGCGATTTCCGGCGCCGGGCGCGGCTTGCTGAAAAGATAGCCCTGCGCCTCGTCGGCGCCGTTCGCGCGCAGGATCTCGAACTGCTCCATGGTCTCGACGCCCTCGACCAGCATGTCGATGCCAAGCTCCTGCACGATGGCCTTCACCGCCTTGATGATCGCGAGCGACGTTCCGTTCTTGTCCATGTCGCGCACGAAGCTCTGGTCGATCTTGACCTTGTTCGGCCTGAACCGCCCGAGATAGGCAAGCGACGAATAACCCGTGCCGAAATCGTCCAAGGCGACGCGCATGCCCATGTCGCGCAATTCGTCGATGGTCGCGAGCGCGGATTCCGCGTCGTTCATCAGCACCGATTCCGTGATCTCCATCTCGAGCCGGCCGGCGGGAAATCTGGTTTCGTTCAACACGCGGCGCACCATGTCGGCGACATTGCCGCGCGCGAACTGGATCGCCGAGAAATTGACCGCGAGGCGCACGTCGCGCGGCCAGGATTTCGCGTCGAGGCAGGACTGGCGCAGCACCCATTCGCCGAGTTGCACGACCAGGCCGGACTCCTCTGCCACAGCCATGAATTCCGCCGGCGAAATGACGCCGAGCGTCGGATGGCGCCAGCGCACCAGCGCCTCGCAACCTGAAATGCGTCGCTTTCCCAGGCTGACGATCGGCTGGTAGACTACCTCAAGTTCGTTGCGCCCGATGCCGAGGCGCAAATCGCGTTCGATCTCCTGCTTCCGCCGCGCCTCCTCCGCCATATCCCGCGCGAAGAAGCGAAAGGCGCCGCGCCCGGCGTCCTTGGCCGCATAAAGCGCCATGTCGGCGGCTTTCATCAATTCGCTGGCGTCGAACCCGTCGTCCGGCGCCATGGCGACGCCGATGGACG
>JAJXYV010000006.1 GCA_021780435.1 Pseudomonadota bacterium | reverse complement strand
GGCGATATGATGGACATGTTCCATTTCCCGAAAAGCGACGCCGACAAGGGCTGAACCGCAGCTCCTGCGCCAACCGGAGATCTCGGGCGGAACCGCCCGACGAAATGACAAGAGCGCCCCGCCGCAAGGCGGGGCGCGTTTTTATGCCGACAAGCACCAGCGTCCAGGGAAATCGCGTCTTTAGCGCATCGAGACCCTCGGACCCACCAGACTGCCGCCGAAGCCTTGGATCCAAAAAAAGATCGATTGTCGGCGCGGCCATGAAGGCGGCCACAATGACGCGCGGCAACCGCTGGACAGGCGCGAACCAATGGGCGTGTTCGACCCAAAGGGTCGATCCGATCATTCCGCCGTCGGGGGAGCGAACAAGCCGCCGGCGCTCCACGGCGCATTGGCCCCGCGCGGCAAATTGAACGGCGATTTGTCGCCGAGATTGCGGGCGTAGATTGCGCCGTAATCGCCGACGCTCGACAGAATATTTTCCCGCCAGGACTTTTCGAGCCCCAGCGCTGTGGCATCGACGCCGATCGCCGCCGCGCCGCCGGCGCGCCATTTGGTCTGCGGGCGTTCGGCGGCGTGAAGGAAATGGACCACCCAGGTCACGGCGGTCGACCATTGCGGATCGCCGATCGGCGTCGCTGCGACGACAGGAAAAACGGCGATCCGATCGGGAAGGATTCGGCTATCGAAATGGTTGACGCCCTTGCGCTGGCGCAGGTCGATCAGATCGGTCGCCTCCGAGGCCACCGCCTGGCAATGGCGAGAATTATAAGCGTCCAGAAGTTCGATATCTTCCTGAAAGGCCATAGGGACGAAGCTCGCGCCTTTCTGGGCGAGACGCTCCTCGAACGCCTGCGTGGCGGCGTCCGCTTCATGGAGGCAGACCCGAACGCCGGCAAGGTCGTCAAGCGTCTTCACTGCGGAATTCTTTTCGACCATTACGGCATAGGATTCGAAAAAGGCCGCCGGCCCGGGCGCGACTTTCCCCCCGAGCCCGTTTTCGACAATTTCCGGCTCGGTGAGGAAGAGAACGTCGTAGGCCCCTGCATCGAGCGCCTTGCCATCCTTGGGGAGGTCGAGCCCCTCGAACGCGAACTTCCCGTCCGGCCCAAGCGTCGCGACGGTAACGGCATGGCAGATATCAGGATAGAGCCCCTTCCAGCCGGATTGGCTCAATGACGCCAGGCCCGGCCGTGGCAAAGCCGCGCAGGTCAGGCGGCCGCGCGCCTTGATTTCGTCCAAGCGGCTTTGGGCGCCCGCATTGGGCGCCGCCACGGCGCCGGCGAGAAGGAACAGAGCGCAATATCGGGTGAGCATTTTGTCCATGAAGAAGCAGGGCGCGATGGGCGCAGTCAGGGAACAAGGCAACGGCTCGCGCCAAAAGCGCGTGCCGAGAATGGCGTCAATGTCGGCGCCTGGCAAAGGTCAGTTATATTGCGGCAGCGTCGACGGCAGGGTGTTGAATCCGGGCGGGATCGGATTGCCGAGCTTCTGAACCTTGTCTTCGGGAGTCACGCCGATCGCGGCGCAGGCGCCGCCCGGCGCATTGCCAAGATGCGGCAATGTGTTGACCACCGAATCCGGGATGGTCGCCAGAGAGCCGGGCAGAGCCGGCTTCGATCCTTCGAGACGGCCGAGGTCGAAGCCTGAGAGCAGGCTCTGGGTCGCCGACGTGGGCAAGTCGCGCGGCCCCAGATATTTCTGCTGGAAGCCCGCAGGGCCATATCGGTTGAATTCCGGCGAATTGCCGGCCTCGAGCGCCTGCGATTCGTCAGGCAGAGTCGCCAGCGGCGCCCGGCCGAAGATCGCGTTGATCGTCTCGATGACCGCATTGTGATCGCCTTCCGCGCTCGAAACCGCATGGGCTCGCGCATAGGGCGAGATCAGGAGCAGCGGAACGCGAACGCCGCGCGACAGCGGCAGACCATCCGGCCCATAGGAGAGGATGCGCGGCGGAACATGGTCGTAATGACCATCGGACTCGTCATAGGTGATGACGATCGCGCTTTGCCGCCACAATGCGTCGTTGCCCGCGACAGCGTTGATGATGCGCGCCGCCAAGGCCTCGCTGATCTGGCGGTCGGCATAGGCGGGATGATCGTCGTCGCCCGATTTGGACGCCTGGATCGCCGCGATGTCGGACGCCGTGAGCGCCGCCGGAAAATTGGGGTTCTGGATCGGCGGCGTCAGTTTCGCGATATTGCTGAAACCGCCGCGGATATAGATCACGCCGCCTTCGGGAAAATTGCCGTTGGCGATGTCGCTGAAGAAATCGCCGAGGCCTTTCAGATTGACGTTCATCTTCGGGTTGTTGGCGATATAGCCGAAATATTGCGCGCCATTGTGATGGCTCACATAGCTGTTGTGGCTCGGCGTCGAGGTCGTGTCGGTCGGCTCGAGATCATAGCCTTCCTGATACCAGCGCCAGGCGACGGGCGCTTCGCGGCTCGCGGCGAGGAAGTGGATATCCTGCTGGACGTCCGGCAAATCGACGGACTTGTCGGCGTCGGCTTCGGTGACCGATTCCGCGCTTTCGCCGAGCAGGCTGAGCGGCACGCTGGCGAAGGTCAGGTTCGCCTCGATATTGGTCGAGCCATAATATTCCTTGCAGCCCGCCGGCTCGCGATTGGTCGCCGCGCTATCGAACTGCGAACCGTAAAACGGCTGGGCGTCATTGACCAGCGGCGCGCCTTGCGTCGTTCCATTTGGATAGGCGACGCCGCAAACCGGAGCGGCCGCGGAATAATTCTGGCCGTGCGCGCCGTGCAGAACCCACTGGGTCTCGCCCGATTGGCCGGCAAGCATCGCCACCGCATTCGGAGCGGACGGCGTGTCTTCCGTCGCGAAGATATTGTCGAAAATCGTGAAGCGCGACGCCCAGCGCCAGAAGAAGGGGATGGTCTCGCAGTCGATATGCGACATCACCAGCCGCGCGAATTGCTTGCCCTTGGCCTGGCCAGCGGCCGAGCGATTGGCGTAGCGGCTGTATTCGTCGGCCGCGAAGCCGTCCATCCTGGCGACGCCGTTGACGACGTCGATCTTCCTGGCAAGGCCGGTGCGGGAGTGATCGGTGCTGTCGACGAAGGTCGCGTTCTGTTTCGGGCCGATGCGGAAAGGCTGCACAGAGACGCCAAGGCCTGTCGCCTGATCCGTATATTTCTGCGTGAAGCCCGGAGTCCTGGACGGTGGTCGCGGAGCCGATCCATCGGAATAGAGGCCATTGACGCCGGGGAATGTGCCAAACTCATAATCGAAAGACTGGTTTTCGTTGAAGATCACGAAAACATATTTCACTCGCTTCTGCAGGGCGCGAATATAGCGCATCTGGGTCTGGGCGTTATAGTGGAGCTCGTCGTCGCTTTTGCTCACATAGGGCGCGACATCCCTGCTGGCGTTGGGCTGAATGCGCACCAACGGCTTTTCACGAGTGGAAGCTGGCGCGAATTCGCCCTTCCAGACTTCTGGCATGGTTCCGGCGATCGCCGGGTTCAAAAAGGCGACAAGAGCAAGGCTTGAAGCCAGCCATTTTCGATATGTGTTCGCCATCCGCCGATCCTCGCCCAGAGTCTAGCCATGGTTTCCTTAATGTCGCCGCCTCGCGCTCGGCTAACGGCTAAACGACATCTGCGTGACCGGATGATTTTGTCGCACGTTGCGTCGTTGCATTCAGGCCGCGATTCGTGCACGCGGCGCGCGCGCCGACAAGACTTCAATCCGAACGGCCGCCCGCAGGACAACCGAAATCCCTAAATCAGACTGATCGGGCCGATGACCCAAACCAGCCAGATCCCGAGCGCGAGATGCGGACCGAAGGGCAGCGGATCATTGACCCCGGCCTGTGTCCCGTCGCGCAGCGCGATGATTGCGGCGACCGCCGCCGAAAGGCACGCGACGATCAGAGCCGACGGCAACCCCGCCCATCCCAGCCACAAGCCGGCCATTGCGAACAGGTTTGCGTCGCCGCGCCCCAGGCCGGGAAATCCGCGCCATTTTTCATAGAGCCATCCCATGGCGCGGAACGCCGAAAATGCGAATAGCGCCGCCAGAATTCGTCCGATCGCGTCATCGCCGGACATCGTCGTCAACATGACCGCGCCAGAGGCCGCGAGTGCGACGAGGGGGCCATCCGGCAGGATCAGATAACGCGCGTCGATCGCCGCGGCCACGCCAAGGGCGACAAACAAAACCAGGCTCGGGACCGCAAGCCAGCCCAGTTGCGCGCTTTGACCTGCAAGCCAAAGAAAGCTGCAAACGAACGCCCAGGAGCCTGGCGACAGGGCGCGAGCGCCCTGTCGCCAGGCCAGCGCCGAGAGAACCTGACGCCCGACGACCCGTGTGCGGCGCACCAGGCGCGCACGCCCGAAAACGCTCGCTGCGGGCGAAAAGAACGCCGGACGCGCAACACGGGCCTTTTCGCAATTGGAATCGCACAATCGAGTATGAGCTCCGGTGACAGCGGCGTTCGGATTTTCACGCCGCCGCTCGGCTTTATCGTAGGTCCTAAATTCATGACCGTTTCAACACGCTAAAGGCTGAATCCGAAATACGGGTAGCCTTGGGCCGAGCAGACCATTAGAAGCGGACGCCAACGATCTTTGGCCGAGGATGCATCAGGAACGCCGGATCGCGCACGTTCGGCGACCCATCGCCAACAAGGCAAAAGGATGAAATGCGAGGCGTCGAGACGCGACGTTCGGGCAGAAGCGAAAGGCCGGCCAGGCCGCGGAGCGCGGGAACGCGCGCCGGCGCCAAGAGTATGAAATTGCGCCGAAAAGCCGCCACGATCGCGCGTGTCAGCGCGGCTGTTGTTGTCGCGCTGCTTTTTTCCGCGCGCGCGGGTCATGCCGGTCCGCCCTTCGTCACCGACGATCCGGTTCCCGTCGATCTCGGAAAATGGGAAATCAACAATTTTGCGAATTCGACATTCGCGGGCGGAGCGCTACAGGGCAATCTGTTTGCTGTCGACGCCAATTACGGCGCCGCCGAGAATCTTCAACTCCACCTGCAAATCCCATCGGCCATGGCGCAGTGGAGCGGCGCTTCAGCGCAATTTGGCCTTGGCGATATTGAAATCGGAGCGAAATATCGTTTTCTGGCTCCCGGCGACGATGAATGGCTGCCGCAGGTCGCCATCTTTCCTTTGCTCGACTTCCCGACCGGCGACGCCAACCGAGACCTCGGAACCGGACGCGCCCATGCTTTCCTGCCGATCTGGCTGCAAAAAAATATCGGCAAATGGTCGATCTTCGGCGGCGGCGGTTATTGGCTAAATCCCGGCCCAGGCAATGTTAATTATTGGTTCTCCGGCCTTGCGGCGCAATATCAGCTGACCGACGCCTTATCTCTTGGCGGCGAAATCTTTTATCAAACGAAATCCACGGACGGCGGCCCAGGAAGCCCCGGTTATCCACTCGGAAGCCGCAATAGCGCAGGCTTCAACCTGGGAGGAACCTATGATTTCGACAAGACGCGCCGTCTTCTCTTTTCATTCGGGCGCGGATTGCTCAACGCATCGACGACGAATTCATTTTCCTACTATCTTGCATTGCAGGTAAGCTTTTAAGGTTTAAACGCCACCCAGCTGACGAGATCGCACCCATATCAATTCCTCGACGATGCCTGGAAATTTTAGCTTTTTACGCGAAACGCCATTCGGCCGCGTTTTCGAAGCCAGGGTGAGGCGCTGTCGATCTTCAGACGAGGCCCTCGGTAAGACTTCGTCCCATTGACCGCGCAATTTGGCGCCGCTGACGCCGAATTCGGCGTCAAATTCATTCCATATGACACGGTTTGTTTTTCGGATTTTCCGGAGCGCCGCTTCGTTATGGGTATTTGCCATCCGTGGAACGAATGCTATGGGGCGCGACAAGCGATATCGCCAGTCGACGCGCAAGATAGAGGGTTCGTTTGCTCGGCGATTCTTCTTTACCATCTCGTCCCCGGCAAACGGTGAAACAAGACAGACCGCAACGGCGCGACGCCGCGCCAGCGATCGACCGCCGACAACAAGCTCAAAAAATTAGAATTATTCTAAGAAAATCGTCATCGCTTTGTATCCTGAATTTTCTTGTCTAAAGGTGGCGAGGATCACGGATCGCGCGGCGATCGTCGCGAAATGGCATGCACAGGGGCCCATTCGATGAAGCTGAAAAGATTTTGCGGGGTCACCGCATGTTCCTTTCTGGCGTTCGCCGCGTGCGACCTGGATTTCGGACGCGCGCTGGCCGCGGACCTGCCTGGCCAGAAGGAAGCGCCGAGCGCGCCAATGGATCCCTGGAGCGGCTTTTACGTC
>JAJXYV010000238.1:6865-25709 GCA_021780435.1 Pseudomonadota bacterium | reverse complement strand
GAACCTCGCCCGCCAGGATCATCGCCATCGCCTCTTCCGCCTCCTCGACGGTCAGCGAGCGCGACAGGTTCCGGCCGCGGCCGAGAATCGCGATGAAACGCGCGAAGGGATGGGGCGTCTGGAGCATGGACAGTTCCAAGAATATGAATATTTGCGCTCAGCATAATCCGCTGGGGCGCGAGGGCAAGCGCGGCAGGCAAATGTCGCAAAATTGGGGTAGAAAGAAGAGATGACCGAATCTCAGCCGAATCCCGCCGCCCTGCGCTTTACCGCCCGCGCGCTCCTTCTGGGTGACCGCATCGACATTGGCGGATTGGAGCGGGCTGACACGATCTCGACTTCGCCGCTGGCGTTCGGCGTCGGCCAGAACGGGAAGGTCGCTCTTTACCGCTACGGGGTCGCCGTCATGGTCGGCCTGACCCCTCTGGAAGAGGAGGACGTTCTCGCCCGCCTCAAGGACCGGGTCGTCGGCGCTCCGTTGCGCAAGGAGGATGAGGTCGTGACCCTTCTGGTCGGCGAGCCCGACGATCGGATAGCGCCGGGTGGGCAGATCGCCCTCAAGGATCTTTCGAGCGAGCGGTTTCTCGTCTTTGCCGACGCCATCGCAAAAAGTGTGGCGCTCGCGCGTGACGAACGGGAGGTCAATATTGTTTTCGACAAGGTCGAGCCGCTCGCCAATGTGCTGGGCCGACATGGGCGCCCCATGCGCAACCGGCGGGAAATGCTGCGCCTGATCGGTCAGGCGTTGGGCGTCCAGCACCGGGTTTCCGGCCGCGTCGCGGTCGAGGACAAGCCCGACGTGCTGTGGGACAGGCCGGATCTCGAGCGCCTCTATGCCCGGCTCGAGGACGAATATGAGCTGAAGGAGCGCGGCCAGACGCTGCAGCGCAAGCTCGACGTCATCGTCGAAACGGTGCGGGCCTTGACCGACATCATCGACGCGGACCGCTCTTCCTTCATGGAACTGGCGATCGTGCTGCTCATCATCGCGGAAATCGGCATTTCACTGTTCGAAATCCTGTTCGTCCGAGGGCATTGACCGCCGATGGGGCCGTTTCCCACGAAATTCAGCTTTTCGGCGGCGTGATATTTTTGCCATGACGGGGCGTTCCCCGCCGCCCCCGCCGTCCGCCGGCATTGACAGAAGGGGCAAACCCTTTCAAGGAAAGGGCGGATTGCGCGGGCCGGCGGCGGGGGCGGCCGGCCACGTATGGGGGCTTTCCCGGCGGCGGGAAAAGCGAAGCCCCCGATGGAAAGCCGCCGAGAGACCGTAATTTGTTCGCTTCCCTGTCAAAGCTTCTGCAGAGGCGGTTCTTCACCGCCGGCCAGATGCACCTGATCGAGCGCCTGATCCGCGAGCATGGCTCCAAGCACGTCAAGGGCTATTTCTTTTCCTTCTTGATGATGGGCGTGATCGCGACGACCACGACCCTCTCCGCCTATATCATGGGCGACATCGTCAACCGCATCTTCGTCGACCGCAATATCGAGGCGATGTGGGCGATCGGCGGCGCGATCACCGCGATCTATGTCGCCAAGGGTTTCGCGACCTATGGCCAACAGGTCGTGCTGACGAAGATTTCCAACAATATCATCGCGGAAAGCCAGGCGCGCATCTTTGACAAGATGCTGGCGATGGACATCAGCTTCTACAATGCGCGCCATTCGACGGAATTCATCGCGCGCCAGGCCTTCATCTCGCAATCCGCCGGCAGCGCGCTCAACGCCCTGGTCACGGGCCTCGGCCGCGACATCCTGACCACGGCTGGCCTGACCTTTGCGATGTTCCAGCAGGATCCCATGCTGGCCTCGCTGGCGATCCTCATCATGCCGGCGGCGATTGTCGGGGTCCGCCGGATTGGCAACCGCGCGCGCCGGGTGATGATGACCGAATTCCAGGGCTTCGCCGCGATCCTCGAATCGCTGCAGGAGACGGCCCAGGGCATTCGTGTGGTGAAATCGTTCACGCTCGAACCTTTCATGCGCGAGCGTCAGATCCGCGCGATCCAGAGCTTCGAATCCGCCGCCAATAAATTATCCAGGGTCCAGGCGCGCTCCAGTCCGCTGATGGAGACGCTCGCCGGCCTCGCCGTTGCCATGGTCGTCGTCTATGGCGGCTATCGCGTGATCTATTCGGGCGCGCAGCCTGGCAATTTCTTCGCCTTCATCACCGCGCTCCTGCTGGCGACGGAGCCGGCCAAGCGCGTCGCCCGCCTGCATGTCGACATCAATTCGGCGCTGCTTGGCGTCGGCATGCTCTTTGAATTCCTCGACGAACCGACGCCGGAAACGGAGCCGGCGACCATGCCCGATCTGAAGATCGCGGCCGGCCGGGTTGAGTTCGCGGACGTCGAGTTCTCGTACCGTTCCGGCGAAATGGTGCTCAACAAGTTGAGCCTCATCGCGGAGCCCGGACAGACGACGGCGCTGGTCGGCCGCTCCGGCGGCGGCAAGACGACCGCCATGAGCATGATCCTGCGGTTCTATGAGCCGACGGCGGGCGCGATCCTGATCGATGGGCAGGACATTTCCGCTTATTCGCGGCGTTCGCTGCGCAGCCAGATCGGCTATGTCGGCCAGGACACGTTTCTGTTCAAGGGCTCGATCCGCGATAATATCGGCTTCGGCAGGCCCGGCGCGTCCGAAGACGAGATCGTCGCCGCCGCCAAGGCCGCCTTCGCCCACGATTTCATCATGTCATTCGAGAAGGGCTATGATTCGCCCGTCGGCGAGCAAGGCATGCAGCTCTCCGGCGGCCAGCGTCAGCGAATCTCCATCGCTCGCGCCTTCCTCAAGGACGCCCCGCTCATCCTGCTCGACGAGGCGACCTCGGCGCTCGACACAGAATCGGAACGGGCGGTTCAGGAGGCGCTCAAGACCCTTTGCGCCGGGCGCACGACCATCGTCATCGCCCACCGCCTCAGCACCGTGGCCAGCGCCGAGCGCATCTGCGTGATCGAGGGCGGGCGGGTTGTCGAATCGGGCCGCCAGGATGAATTGCTGGCGCGCAACGGCGTCTACGCGTTGTTGCACAAGACCCAGTTCGATCGCGGTCTGAGCCTCGCGACATCGGACGCGGCGGCCGAATAATTGCGTAGAATCAGTTTCGTGCGCCGTGATGCCGGCGCAACGGCATTCTATTCCGTCATTTCTGAGAAACAGGCGATATCTGATTGTATCGGAATGATATTATTACTCTGTTGGCGATTCAGGCGGCCGATCGCCCTGATGGATGGAAAAAGCGGGCGATTTGCGTAATGCTCGCTTTCGCAAATTCTGTCTTTCTCGAGTCGTCCCCATGTCGAAATCGTCCTTGTCCAAGCCTGTCCTGACAGTCGAGGAGATCGAAAAGCTGCTGGAGGAGGTTTTTCCGCAGCTTCACCATGGCGGGCGCACGATCATGGTCGAGGACGTCGCGCCGATGACCGCGCGCCTGCGCCTGAACGCGCATGAGCGCCATCTGCGGCCGGGCGGCACGGTGTCGGGGCCGGCCATGTTCACCTTGGCCGATGTCGGGATCTGGGTCGCGATCTTTTCTCATATGGGCCCGGACGCGCTGGCCGCAGTGACCACCAATCTCAACATCAATTTCTTGCGCAAGCCGCCGCACGGCGACGTTGTGGTCGAATGTCGCCTGCTCAAGCTGGGCAAGAGGCTTGCCGTCGGCGAGGCGACCCTGTTCGCCGAAAGTGTGGCGGAGCCAGTCGCCCATGCCGTGGGAACCTATGCGATTCCCCCGGCCAAGAAGTCTGGTGCCTAGATACCGTCAACCGGAATCGCCCGGATTTTCTGCCGGGACGTCGGCGGGAAGTTGTTGACAAGGGAGTTGCGCGCCCGTAAAAGCCCGCATCTTCCCGCCGGGGCGCGCCTTCCTGCGTAACAGGATCCGCGCCTTGCGCTATTCCGGAAAAGAGACAATGTACGGCAAGACCTATTCGGCCAAGGCGGCCGAAATCGAGAAGAAATGGGTTTTGATCGACGCCAAGGGGCTGGTCGTCGGCCGCCTCGCCTCGATCATCGCGCTGCGCCTGCGCGGCAAGCACAAGGCGACGTTCACGCCCCACATGGACGATGGCGACAACATCATCGTCATCAATGCCGACAAGGTGGTCCTCACCGGCCGCAAGCGCGACCAGAAGGTCTATCACCACCACACCGGCTTCCCGGGTGGCATCAAGGAGCGTTCCGCCAAGTTCATCCTGGAAGGCCGCTTCCCTGAGCGCATCGTCGAGAAGGCCGTGCAGCGCATGCTGCCGCGTGGCCCGCTCGGCGTGAAGCAGCTCGGCAACCTGCGCGTCTACAAGGGCGCCGAACATCCCCACGCGGCGCAGAACCCGACCGTTCTCGACGTCGCCGCCCTGAACTCCAAGAATTCGCGGAACGACTGATCATGGCCGAGACCCTTTCCTCCCTGCAGGACCTCAAAGGCGCGACCGCCGCGCCGGCGCCCGAGGCCCCCGTCCATGTCCAGAAGCTCGACAAGCTGGGCCGCGCTTACGCCACCGGCAAGCGCAAGAACGCCGTCGCCCGCGTCTGGATCAAGCCCGGCGCCGGCAAGGTCACGGTCAATGGCCGCGAGCTCGCTGTCTATTTCGCCCGTCCGGTGCTGCAGATGATCGTCAAGCAGCCGCTCGGCGTCGCCCAGCGCGACGGCCAGTATGACATCATGATCACGGTGGCTGGCGGCGGCCTCTCCGGCCAGGCGGGCGCCGTGCGCCACGGCCTGTCCAAGGCCCTGACCTATTACGAGCCCGGCCTGCGCCCGGCGCTGAAGAAGGAAGGCTTCCTCACTCGCGACTCGCGCGTGGTGGAACGCAAGAAATACGGCAAGCGCAAGGCCCGCCGCAGCTTCCAGTTCTCGAAGCGTTGATCTTTACGATCCTTTCGCGAAACGGCGGGCCACAAGCCCGCCGTTTTGTTATGTCCGTCATCTATTCGAGTTAGTGGCTTTCATCCGCCACGGGAATCACGCCATGACCTATGCGCCCAGGAAGATCTTCATCGACGGCGAGGCCGGCACGACCGGTTTGCAGATCCGCGAAAAGCTCGCAAAGCGCAAGGACGTCGAGGTCGTCTCGATCGATCCCGAAAAGCGCAAGGACGCCGCGGCCAAGGCGGACATCCTCCGCCATGTCGATCTGACCATTCTTTGCCTGCCGGACGCGGCGGCCCAGGAAAGCGTCGCGCTGGTCGATTCGCTTGGCGCCGACGGCCCGCGCGTGCTCGACGCCTCGACGGCGCATCGGGTCGCACCGGGCTGGACCTATGGCTTTCCAGAACTCGCGGCCGGACAGGCGGAGGAAATCGCGGCGGCGCGGCGCGTCTCAAACCCGGGCTGCTACGCGACCGGCGCGATCGCCATCCTGCGGCCGCTGGTGGACGCGGGCCTGATCGACGCCGGTCATCCTGTCGCGATCAATGCGGTCTCCGGCTATTCGGGCGGCGGCAAGCAGATGATCGAGGCTTATGAGTCGGGCCGCGCGCCGCCCTTCGAGCTTTACGGGCTTGGGCTGGAGCACAAGCATGTTCCGGAAATCGTGGCCTATGCGCATCTGCGCGCACGGCCGCTCTTCATTCCCTCGGTTGGCAATTTCCGCCAGGGGATGCTGGTCAGTTTGCCGCTCTGTCTCGACGAACTGGCCGCCAAGCCTCACGCCGGCGACCTCGAAGCCGTTCTCGCCGACCATTACGCCGGCCGAAAACATGTGCGGGTCGTTGCGGCGGAAGAGAACGGCAAACTGGAGCCGGAGGCGCTCAATGGCACGAACGACCTGGAAATCCGCGTCTTCGCCAATGAGGCGCGCCGTCAGGTCGTGATCGTGGCGCGGTTGGACAACCTCGGCAAGGGCGCCTCCGGCGCCGCCGTTCAGAACATGGACCTGATGCTGGGCCGGGAATGAAAAAAAGCCCCCGGACCGCCGGGGGCCTTCTGGTCATTCCGTCGTGACCTCGCCGCCGCGAATGATGGTCAGTCCATGATGTCCGGCGGCTCCATGGGCTTTGTCGTCGCCCGAAAGATAGATGATCTTCGGGCTTTCCGTCGGCGGCACGTTATAGATCACGCCATTGCCGGTGGGCGCATAGCTCGCGCCGTCATAGCCAAGCGGATAGTCCGGATAGGTTACGTAAGTCTGATAGACCGGGTAAACTGGCGCTGGCGACGGGGTGGGCATGGCGAGCACGACGCCTGTCGTGTTGGGCCAAAATCCGTTCATTCCCGGAAAACCGGCGCCATAGGGATAGCCAAGCCCGTATTGGCCGTAGGCGCCGTAATAGCCGGGGCGGTATCCTGCATAATAGCCCGGACGGTAGGCGCCGTTGAAGCCAGGGCGGCGCGCTCCGTAGTAGCCAGGCCTGTAACCGGCATTCATGCCCGGCCGATAGATCGGTCCCGGCCGGAAGCCGCCATGCGCCGGCCTCGCCATGTGAAAGCCTCCGGTGTGACCGCCGAACCCGCCGGCGACGCCCGCCAGAGCCGGAGCCCCGGCAAGCAGGAGCGCGCTCGCGCAGACGAAGCCGCTGATTTTGAGAAACTGACCCATTTTCGCACTCCTGTCCCGAAACGAGACTGCCCCGCCGCTGAGGGCGCCGCAAGGGCGCCATTTTGGCGCATATCGGGGCGCCTGGGAAAAACCGGGCAAGAAGCGCGCCGCAGCGACGAAAGGCGCCGCGACCGCTGGCGTCAGGACTTCACCCTGACATATTCTCCGGGCGCGTCGCCAAGGATCTTGACCTTGCCGCCGCCGGGCTCCCGCGCCGGAACCTTTTCCGGCGCCTGGGAGTCGATCCACTGGATCCAGTCCGACCACCATGAGCCGGGGTGCTCCTCGGCGTTGGCGACCCAATCCTCATAGGCTCCCTCCGGGCGCGGCCCTGTCCAGTACTGGTATTTGGGCTTGGGGCCGGGCGGATTGATCACCCCTGCGATATGGCCGGAGCCACACAGGACATAACGCATTTCCCCGCCGAATAGTTTCGCGCCGTTGAAGACCGAACGCGCGGGCGCGATATGGTCCTCCTTCGCCGCGAGATTATAGACCGGAATCTTGATCTTGCCGATGTCGAGCGTGACGTCGCCGAAAACCATCTTCTTCTTGGCGAGCAGATTGTCGCGATAGCAGCCGCGAAGATAGAAGGAATGGTTGGCGCGGGGCATGCGGGTCGAATCGCCGTTCCACGCCAGCAGGTCGAAGGCCATCGGCTCGACGCCCTTCAGGTAATTGTTGACGACGTAGGACCAGATCATGTCGTTCGGCCGCAACATATTGAACGTATTGGCCATGGAGCGGCTTTCCAGATAACCGGCCATCTCCATCTCGGCTTCGATATTCTTGATCCGGTCTTCGTCGGCGAAGATCTTCAGGTCGCCGGGATCGGTGAAATCGACCTGGGTGGTGAAAAAGGTCGCCGAAGAGATGCGGTCGTCGCCCTTGGCCGCCATATAGGCGAGGGTCGCGGCGGTCAGCGTGCCGCCCACGCAATAGCCGATCGAGGTCGCCTGCCGCTCGCCGGTGATTTTCTCGATTTGCTCCAGGGCGGCGAAGATGCCCTCGGTCATGTAGGAGTAGAAGTCCTTGTCCGCGTGTTTCGCGGTCGGGTTGACCCAGGAGATGCAGAAGACCGTGAGGCCTTGCGAAACAGCCCAGCGGATGAAGCTCTTGGACGGGTTGAGGTCGAGGATGTAATATTTGTTGATCCACGGCGGGATGACCAGGAGCGGGCGGCGATAGACCTGCTCGGTCGCCGGCGCGTACTGCAACAACTCGATCAATTCGTTGCGGAACACGACCTTGCCGGGGGTCGTGGCCATGTTCACGCCGATTACGAACTCATCGGTATTGGTCTGGCGGATCTTCAGATTGCCGCCGCCCGCCTGGATGTCTTCGGCCAGCATTTTCATGCCGCGGGCGAGATTTTCCGCTTCCGCCGTCCAGGTGGTGCGCAACAGTTCCGGGTTGGTCAGCAGGAAATTGGATGGCGAGGCCGCGCCGGAGACCTGGCGCAGATAGAACGAGGCCTTGTCGTGGGTGACCTTGTCGAGGGCCGCGCCATCGACCATGTCGGTCGCCCATTTGTCGGCGATCAGATAGGCCTGGCGCAGGAAATCGAAGAAAGGATTGTCCTTCCAGTCGGGCGACGCGAATCTCTTGTCGCGCGGGTCATTGGGAACGAAAGGCTCCTTGGCGTCGCCGGACAGGCGGAACAGGGTATTCGACCACAGGCCGAGCAGGTTGCTGGAGAAGTTGGTCTGGGCTTCCAGGGTGCGCTTCGGGTCGGCGAGCCAATATTCCGCGACGCGGCTGAAGGTCTTGATGGCGTCGGTGACTTCTTCCGCGATGCCGGTATTGACCTTTCCTTCCTCGACCGGCCGGATCATTGCGGCGAAAGCCTTGCCGCCATGCTCCATGGCGATGGCGAAATTGTCCGCCATGCGTTCGAAATTCGGAATCGGGGCGCCTTTCGATCGGGAAGACGGTTTTTCCTGGGGCTTTTCTGCCGCCCCCTCAGCCGGTTTCGCATTGGCCGCGTGAGGGGTAGCGGCGGGCGGCGGCGCGGCTTCTGGCTGAACCTTCGCGGGCGCGGCGACGGGGGCCGAAGCGGCGGCGCTCTCGACGGCTTTGGCGACGCGTCCGGGCGCCTTGTCCCGCGACGTTTTTTCGGTCGGCGCGGTTTTCGCGGGCGCCGCCTTGCGGCCCGGCGCGGCGGGCCTCACGGCGCTCTTCGTTGCGGTTTTGGCGGCGCTTTTGTCCTTGGGGTCGTCGCTGGCGGTCATTTGCTTCCTCTCGGCGTTTTCTTTTATTGATTCACGGCGCGCTCGACAATTCCGGCCTTCGTCCCGTTTCGGACATAATAAGACTTTATGCGACAGATTGAGCAATGATCCGATGGAAGCAATGCCTTAGGATGATGTCGTTCGCTCTTGACGAAAGCCATGGGTAATGAAGGCCGAATTTGCTCCGAGACGCAGGAGCGCACGCAAGATTTTCGCCGGCGCCTTGACCGCTTTCGCCTTGGCTGGCGCGGCTGAAGCGCGCGCGCAACAGAACCCTTTGCATTCCCTGACGAACACCCTCGGCTGGACGACGGATGCGGGCGACGGGCCGGATTTCGTCCAGCAGTCGCGACCCGACGGCAAGACAATGGGCTATTCCGCTCTCGCCGGCGCCGAAAAGAAGCGCGTTCCGGTGAAGAAGCCGGAGGAGCTCAAGGCCGACCAGGACAAACTCGTCGCCGACCGCGCGCAAGCCGACGCCAAGCGCAAGCAGCTTCAGGGCGCTTCGGTCGATGCGGTTGCGCCCAGCAAGGCCGCGCCGATCAAAGACGAATAAATTTGATTTCAAGACCGCTGACATTCGCGGCGCGCGCATGCTAATCACCGCCTTTCCCGGCGCGGTTCCGGCGGAATGGCAACAAGGACGAGATCGATGAGCGATTTTTATCGCGTGCGGCGCTTGCCGCCCTATGTGTTCGAGCAGGTCAATCGTCTGAAAGCCAAAGCCCGAGCCGCGGGCGCCGACATCATCGATCTGGGCATGGGCAATCCGGACCTGCCGACGCCGCGCCATGTTGTCGAAAAGCTGGTTGAGACGGCGGGCAAGCCGCGCACCGATCGCTATTCCGCCTCCAAGGGCATCGCGGGACTGCGCCGCGCCCAGGCCGCCTATTACGAACGCCGGTTCGGGGTGAAGCTCGATTCCGAGACGCAGGTCGTCGCCACGCTCGGCTCCAAGGAAGGCTTCGCCAACATGGCGCAGGCGATCACCGCGCCCGGCGACGTGATCCTGGCGCCCAATCCCTCCTATCCGATCCATGCCTTCGGCTTCCTGATGGCCGGCGGCGTCATCCGTTCGGTGCCGATCGAGCCGAACGAGGAATTCTTCCGCGCCGCCGAGCGAGCGGTTCAGCATTCGATCCCGAAGCCGATCGCGATCGTCGTTTGCTACCCGGCCAATCCGTCCGCCACGGTCGCCTCGCTGGATTTCTATCGCGACCTGGTGCTCTTCGCGAAGAAGCACGACATCTACATCCTGTCGGATCTCGCGTACGCCGAGGTCTATTTCGACGACAACAATCCGCCGCCGTCGGTGCTCCAGGTTCCGGGCGCGATGGACGTCTGCGTCGAATTCACGTCGATGTCCAAGACCTATTCCATGGCCGGCTGGCGCATCGGCTTCGCCGTGGGCAACGAGCGTCTGCTCGCGGCGCTGGCGCGGGTGAAATCCTATCTGGATTACGGCGCCTATACGCCGATCCAGGTCGCCGCCGCGGCCGCGCTCAATGGATCCGACGATTGCATCAAGGAGATGCGCGCCATTTACAAGAAGCGCCGCGACGTGATGGTCGAGAGCTTCGCGGCGGCCGGCTGGAAAATCCCGGCGCCGTCCGCCTCGATGTTCGCCTGGGCGCCGGTGCCGGAGCGGTTCAGCCGGCTCGGCAGCCTGGAATTTTCCAAGCTGCTGATCGAAAAAGCCGATGTCGCGGTGGCGCCGGGCGTTGGCTTCGGCGAGCATGGCGAAGGCTTCGTGCGTCTGGCTCTGGTCGAGAACGAGCAACGCATTCGCCAGGCCGCGCGCGGGTTGCGCCGCTTCTTCGAGGGCGCCGACGATACGCTGGACAATGTGATCGACGCCCGCGCGCGGGCCTGACGCCGGCCCGGTCACGCGCGGAGTCAGTCTCACGCAAGTCTGACGGGCTCAACTGAGCCCGCGGCAGTCGAGCCTTTTCCGAGGGACGCGCCGCGGGGAATAAGGCCGTGCCCAAAATCGCTTTTCATCCGACCATGACCCGCCGGGTCTGGGCCATGGCGGCGCTTGCCCTCGTCACCATGGCCACAGGCACGGCGGTCGCGCTTCACAGTTTCCAAGCAGCGATGCTCGACCATCGGCGCGCCGAATTGCGCAGCGAGGTCGGTATTGCGGCCGACTGGCTGAAAAGCGCAATGCCTCGCGGGGGCGCGGACGCGGCGGCGATCCAGGCCGCCCTTGACCGTCTGCGACAGACGCGTTTCGGCGAGAACGGCTATTTCTTCGCGATTTCGCTCGACGGCAAATCCCTGCTTGCGCCGACCACGCCGGAGGTCGAGGGAACAAGCCTGCTCGACGTGCGCGACGGCGCGGGCGGCCATCCGTTCCAGACCATGCTGGCCATGGCGCGCAAGGACGGCGGGGGGTACGTCGTCTATCCCTGGCCCAAGCCCGGCGCGGACGGGTCGCGGGAAAAAACGTCTTATGTCAAGGCCATTCCCGATCTGGGTCTGGTCGTCGGCTCCGGCGTTTATTTCGATGACAACATCGACCGACTCATCGCCATTGCGACCAACGTGATTATCGCGGTCTTGCCGCTGCTCGCGATTTTTCTCGGCGTCGCTTTCGTCATCGGGCGGACCATAGCGCGGCGGCTCGGCGGCCTGACCGATGGACTTCGCGCCATGGCCCAAGGGGATTTCGACATCGCGCTGCCCGGCCTGGAGCTTCAGGACGAGTTGGGCGACATGGCCCGCGCGGTCGAATCTTTCAAACAGGGCTTGCGCCGCGCCGCTCAGGACCAGAACGCCGAACGCGCGGCCCGGCAACAGGCGGCAGAACGCGCGCGGAACCAGGAAATGGCCGCATTGGCGCAGAACTTCGAGACCGCAGTCGGCGGCGTGGCGGGTCGGGTGAGGGAGGCCGGCCATCGGCTCGAGAATTTCGCGCGCGCCCTGGCGCAGGAAGCGCGCTATTCGGGCGAACAGGCCGACATTGGCGCCAGTTCGGCCGAAGTCGCGTCGCAAAACGTGCTTTCGGTCGCCTCGGCCGCGTCGGAATTGAGTTTTTCGGTGACCGAGATCGGCGCAAGCGTGACGCGGTCGAGCACGCGCTCGGAAGAGGCGGCGCGCGAAGCCCGAAACACCAGCGCGCGCATGGGCGAACTGGTCGCGACGATTGATCATATCGGCGGGATCGTCCAGACTATCGCCGGCATTGCCCAGCAGACGAATATGCTGGCGCTCAACGCCACGATCGAGGCGGCGCGCGCCGGCGAGCAGGGCCGGGGTTTCGCGGTGGTGGCGCAAGAGGTCAAATCGCTCGCCGAACAGACGACCCGCGCAACATCGGACGTCGCCGAGCAGATCGCCCAGATCCAGCGCGCCTCGCAGGAGGCGAACGCCTGTATCGAAATGATGGCCGAAGCCACCCACGAGGTCAGCGACATCGCTGCCTCGATTGCGGCGCAGGTGGAGAATCAGGGCGAGGCGACGCGCGAGATCGCCCGCAACGTGCAGGACGCCTCCAAGCGGACCAAGGAGCTGGCGCAGGTGATCGAAGAGGTTCGGGCCGCCTCGCGTCAGTCGGGCGGTTCTGCGGAAGAGGTCCTCAACGCAGTGACCGATCTTTCGCAACAGACTGAAAGCCTGCGCAGGGAATGCGATTCGTTCCTTGCGCGCGTGCGGGCGGCCTGAACGCTCCAGGCGGGCGCCTGGAATTGAGCCTTGCCCGCCTGTCCTTTCGGGGTCAAGCTTGCGGTGTGCGCCGGAGGCTTCCGCAATGCCCGCTGCATCCCGTCCTCTTCCGGTTGCAGGTCTTTTGCTCGACCTCGACGGCGTCGTCCACATTCGTGAAAAGCCTGCGCCAGGCTCATTTGCAGCCATCGAGCGGCTGCGCGCGGCCAGAATTCCATTCCGCTTCGTCACGAATACCACGCGCCGCTCGCGCAGGCGCATTGTCGCCGACCTGGACCAAATGGGACTCGCCCTCGCCGAAGACGAGGTTTTGACTCCCGCAAGCCTGGTTCTTGAGCTTTTGCGTGGGCGCGGTCTGGCGCCGCTTTTTGTCATCCACCCCGATTTGCGCGAGGATTTCGTCGGCGTGCCGGAGGGCGTCGAGGCCGTGGTGATCGGCGATGCGGGCCATTTCTTTACCTATGAGGCGCTGAACCGCGCCTTTCGCGCCCTGATCCACGGCGCCGAATTTTTCGCCTTGGCGCGCAATCGCAATTTTCGTGATTCCGACGGCGAATTAAGTCTCGATGTCGGCGGCTTTGTCGCGGGACTCGAATATGCGTCGGGACGCGAGGCGGAGGTCATTGGCAAGCCTGCGCCAGCCTTTTTCCATCGGGCGGTCGAGGCGCTCGGCGTTCCAGCGCGCGGCGTGATGATGATCGGCGACGACGCCGAGGCCGATGTCGGAGGCGCCATGGCGGCGGGGCTGATGGGCGCCTTGGTGAAGACCGGGAAATATCGCCCCGGTCAGGAAGACGCGCTCGCGCCGCCGCCGACCCTCGTCGCCGACAATCTCGCCGCGGTCGTGGACTGGATTTTGGCCTAGCCGGCGGGCGACAGGCCGGCGCCGTCGGGCGTGACCTTGCGGTAGAAGCAGGATTTGCGTCCCGTATGGCAGGCCTTGCCGTCACCGCCGGCCTCGACGCGCAGCAGCAGGGCGTCCTGGTCGCAATCGACCCGCAATTCGATGACTTTCTGCACCTGTCCCGATGTGTCGCCCTTGCGCCAGAGTTCATTGCGCGAACGCGACCAGTAATGGGCCACGCCCGTCTCAAGGGTCTTTTCCAGCGCGAGCGCGTTCATATAGGCGAGCATCAGGATTTCGCCGGTCGAGGCTTCGGTCGTGACGCAGACAATGAGGCCATGGGCGTCGAATTTCGGCGTGAAGACCGCGCCTTCTTCGAGGGATTTCTTATCGGAGGAGGGGGCTGGGAAGGTCATTCTCGTCTCTCTCCGTCATTGCGCCGCGCGCGCCGCGGAGCGGCCCTGTTTGCGAGGGCGCCCCTTGGATTGCTTCGCTTCGCTCGCAATGACGGCTTCCGTTTTCAGGACAGGGTCAACGCCCGCGAACGAGGCTCAGGAATCGCGCCTGTTCGGCAGGGTCGCTCTTGAACGGGCCCGAGAACTGCATGGTCACGGTGAGCGCGCCGGGCTTGCGCACGCCGCGCATGGACATGCACATATGCTCAGCCTCGATCATGACGGCCGCGCCGCGCGAATGCAGCCGCGCGTCGAGCGCCGCCAGAATCTGCGCGGTCATCGTCTCCTGGGTCTGGAGGCGGCGGGCATAGACGTCGACGAGCCGGCCGAGCTTGGACAGGCCGAAGACGCCGCCGTCGGGATAATAGGCGATATGGGCCATGCCGAAGAAAGGCGCCATATGATGCTCGCAATGCGAGAAGAAGGGGATGTCGCGCACCAGCACCATTTCGCCATAGCCTTCGACCTCTTCGAAGACCGTGTCGAGAATCGGGCCTGGATCTTGCCTGTAGCCCGCGAAAATCTCCTCATAGGCCTTGGCGACCCGCGCCGGCGTGTCGCGTAGGCCCTCGCGGTCGGGATTGTCGCCGGCCCAGGCGAGCAGCGTCCTGACCGCCGCTTCGGCTTCTTCCCGGCTGGGGCGGATCAAAACCGGCGCACGCGGCGCGGTTTTCGTTCCAGTAGGCTTCGACGCGGATTTCTTCGCGCTCTCGCCGGCCTGCGACCGCGATTTGGCGGCGGCGCGCTTGCGCGGCCGGGACAAGGCGGAATGAACCAGATCGTCCAAAAAAATTCTCCCATTTGCGGGAGCGGCAAGGCGGTCCTGCCGCGTCAGGATTAGTCGGGGCAACGTTAAAGCCGCGGGAACCCGCGAGGGCCTGAATATGCGGCCCGTTGAATAATATAGAGCCTGGGCGCGTCATTTCCAGCGCGGAGATCAAATCCGTCGCGTCGCCTTTTTCAGCCAGGCGTTTTCGCGCGAGTCGAGAAAGGGCGACAGGGCGGCGCGAACCCGGGCGTGATAGGCGTTGAGCCAGGACTTTTCCTCTTCGGTCAGCAGTTTCGGTTCGATCAGCCGCAGGTCGATCGGCGCGAGGGTCAGCGTCTCGAAGCCGAGCATCTCCCGTTCGCCGCCGGGAATGTCGCGAGGCTCGACAGCGACCAGATTCTCGATCCTGATGCCGAAGGCGCCTTCGCGGTAATAACCTGGCTCATTGGAGAGGATCATGCCCGGCTCCAGCGCGACGCCGCCGAGTTTGGAGATGCGCTGCGGCCCTTCATGGACCGAGAGATAGGAGCCGACGCCATGGCCGGTCCCGTGGTCGAAATCGAGCCCGGCCTCCCACAGCGGGCGGCGGGCGAAGGCGTCGATCTGCGCGCCGCTCACGCCTTTGGGGAAGACGGCGCGGGCGATGGCGATATGGCCTTTGAGCACGAGCGTATTGGCGCGCTGGGCCGCCTTGGTCACATGGCCGACCGCGAGCGTGCGGGTGACGTCGGTGGTTCCGTCCACATATTGCGCGCCGGAATCGACCAGATAGACGCCCTTGCCGATGCGGGCGTTGGAATTCTCGGTCACCCGGTAATGGGGCAGGGCTGCATGGGGCCCGGCTGCGGAAATGGTCGGGAACGAAATGTCGCGCAGTTTGCCGTTTTCGCGGCGGAAAGTCTCCAGCGCCTGCGCCGCCGCGATTTCGGTCAGCCGGCCCTTGGGCGCCGTCTGGTCGAACCAGCACAGGAAACGGGCCATGGCGACGCCGTCGCGCAAATGGGCGGCGCGGGCGCCCGCCAGTTCGGCCGCGTTCTTGCGCGCCTTCATCAGGGCGATCGGGTCTGCTCCCAACGCGGGCTGACCGCCGGCCTCGGTGAACAGGCTCGTCAGGCGGTCGGGCGCCGTCGCCGCCTCGAACAGCACTTTCTGCTTTTTCGCGCCGAGCGCGCGGAGCGCATCGGGGAGCGCTTCCGGCTCCGACAGATGCGCCAGCTTGCCGAGCGCCGCCGCCGTCCGGGGAGAAAGCTTTGCAGAATCAATGAATAGCCGCGACCGGCCACGGCGCGGAATCAGAGCGTAGCCGAGCGCTATGGGCGTATGAGCGACATCGGCGCCGCGCAGGTTGAAGGCCCAGGCAAGCGCGTGCGGGTCGCTGACCAGAAGCGCGTCGGCGTTCAGCGACGCGGCGATCCGCGCCAGTTTCTTCGCCGCTGTCTCGCCGGCGTGTTTCGTCGGATGCAGGACCACGCGCCCCAATGGGGGGAGGGGCCGGCCGGACCAGACTTCGTCAATGGGGTTGGACTCCGCCGCGACAACTTGCGCGCCAGCCTTTTTCGCGGCGGCCTCGAAACGCGCGATCTGGCTGTTGGTATGGAGCCAGGAATCATAGCCGAGACGCGCGCCCTTGCGGGCGTTCTTCGCCAGCCAGTCGGAGGGCGAAATTTCAGCGAGGGGCACGATCGAAAAGGCCTTGGCGTCGACTTGATCGCGCGCCTGAATCGTATAGCGGCCATCGACGAACAGCGCCGCCTTGTCGGCGAGAACGATTGCGAAGCCGGCGCTTCCGGTGAAGCCGGTCAGCCAGGCCAGTCGCTCCTCGCAGGGAGCGACATATTCATTCTGATGGGCGTCGGCGCGCGGAACGAGGAAGCCGTCGAGCTTCATTGCCTTCAGACGGGCGCGCAGCATCTTGAGGCGTGGGGCGCCGAGAGTCGGATCGGCGGTGTCGTCGAAAGTCTGGAATTGGGAGTCGAACATCCGTTCAGATTAAACCAATTCCAGAAAAACGCGAAAATTATCCGAGGCGACGCGGCGCGGCGCCGGAGCCGCGCAACAGCAGGGTCGCCCAGCCTTCGATGTCGCGTCGCCGCCACAGCGAAAAACCTTGCGCGCGATAGGCGGTCAGCACGCCTGGAACGTCGCGCGCCAGCAGGCCGGAGAGCACGATTTCGGCGTCGGGCGCGGCGATGCGCGCCAGCGACGGCGCCAGCCGGCGCAAAGGCTTGGCGAGGATATTGGCCAGGATCAGGTCGTAATGGCCGGGGCGGTCGAGCGCGGGATGGTCGACGCCCGTGGCTACGACAGGGCGCACCCAAGGGCCGGCGCCATTGAGCAAGGCGTTGCCGCGCGTCGCGGCGACCGCATTGGCGTCGATGTCGCTCGCCGCGACCGGCGCGCGCAGGGCGCGGGCGAGGGCCATGGCCAGCACGCCGGTGCCAGTTCCCACGTCGATCGCGGCGCGCGGCCGGCGGCGCTTGAGAATGTCGTCGATGAACAGCAGACAGCCGCGCGTGGTGCCGTGATGGCCGGTGCCGAAGGCCAGCGCCGCCTCGATCTCCAACCCGATGTCATTGGCCTTGACGCGCTCGCGGTCGTGGGAGCCATGGACGAGGAACCGTCCGGCGCGGACGGAGGACAGGCCTTCCAGCGAGGCGGCGACCCAATCCTTCTGCTCGACCCGACCGAATTCGACCTTCCGCGCCAAATCTTCGCCGACGGCGGCGGAAACCAGCGCGCGGACATTCGCCTCGTCCGGTTCACGGCCGAAATAGACCTCGACCAGCCAGGGCGTGGCGGCCCAGCTTTCCGTCGAGGATTTTTCCTCGAAGGCGGCGGCGGCGGTCTCGGCCGGGTCGAAGGTCTCGACCACGAGATCGGCGACGGCGCGGGCCTGGTTCTCGTCGCAGCGCAGGCGCACGACGAAAGCGGCGTTATTGGGAGGCAGTCCTTCGAGCATGGCGTCGAGGTATCACGCGACGCGTTTCGAGTCGATGCGGTTGCGCGCGGCGCGGGCTGGGTTAACCTGCTTGCGGGCAGGGAGGGATCAATGCGTTGGATCGCGACGGCATGTTTGTCGTTGGCGCTTGCGTCGCCGGTTGGCGCGGAAGGCTCCAAGCCCGAGGATCAGCCAGCGAGCGCGGCGCGCGCCGCGGTGATCGCGTTCGGCGCGCGCCATCCCGACTGCAGCGAATGGACAGACGGCTGCGTGATCTGCACACGCGGCGCGGAGGCCGCGAATTGCTCGACGCCGGGCATAGCCTGCCAGCCCGATGCGACGATCTGCACGAATCCGGCTCGATAGGCGCGCCGTCCGTCACATGCCGGGACCGCCCCTCAGAATTTCGTCGGCTTTTTTCCTCTGGTCTTTCGACAACATGCCGTAGAGCGGCTGAATGGCCGCCTCCATGGAGCGGAGCGAATCGAGTTGCTCCGACAGGCGCGTCTCCATCAATTTCATGGAATCAAGAAGGCTTGCCGAAGTCATTTTTCGAGCTTGCTCCTGAGCTGCGAAGCAGGCCTCGGTCTTTCTCTGTTTGTCCGCGCGGAAACTTTCGGCGAAGACGCTCCAAACCGGCTCTTGTTCTTGCGTTATCCTGAGTTCCGCCTTGATAAAGGCCAGCTGGCCGTCGACATGCTGGTCGGCCTGACAGGCCATCGCCTGGTTTGCGGCGGCGGGACCGGCCGAGCGGGCGAGGTCGGCCTCCTGCGCGAGCGCAGCGCCGGCGGTCGGAAGAATGGTCAGGATCGTAAGGCTGATTTTCCGCAGATTCATCGTGTTTCTCTTGCCGCCTGTTTGGTTTGACTGAGCAGGACGCCGCGCTCGCGCATCAGGAATCGATCGTTGGGAACGATGCATTTGCGCTGAGCGATCACCAAAGGGCGACCTGCGGATAAGAATAGGTCACCGGGACAGAAGGAACCGAAGCGACCGTGGGGCAAATGCAGATTGCGCAAGTGCTCGTTCGACGAGCAATTCGCCGGGGTCGATAAGTATAGCTATAAACATATTCAGGCTCCCAATAAGAGGCGTAGCTATAGATCGGGGGCGGATACCAGAAGCTGGCGTATGGGTTCATATAATAGGCGTAGAAGGGATAGCCAAAGCCAAAGCCGGAGTAGGGATAGCCGAAGCCATAGAACGGATAGCCGCCATAAGCGTAGAATGGAGACCCGAAGCCAAAATACGGGGCGTAGGGATAGGGAAAGAATGGATAGCCGCCGGCCATGGCGGAATACCAAAGCGCGCCGCCAAGAAGTCCCATCCCGAGGCCAAGTCCGAGGCCGCCGTAGCCATAGCCGCCCCAACCGGGGTAGCCGCCCCAGCCTCCGCCCCA
>JAJXYV010000238.1:0-6765 GCA_021780435.1 Pseudomonadota bacterium | reverse complement strand
CGCGCCGCTGAAGCCGGCCCGGTAACCGCCGGCTCCGCCATGATAGGCGCGGCCACCGAAGCTTCGGCCTCCGAAACCGCCATGATAGCCGCCATGATAGCCGCCGCGGAAGCCCCCAAAGCCCCTGCCGCCGCCAAAGCCGCCGCCATGGAATCCATGTCCGCCAAAGCCGCCGAAACCGGCGCCGACCGCCGTTGCCGGATTGGCCAGACCGACCGCCAGGCTCAGGGCGCTTGTCGAAATCAAGCCGAGAAAGCGTTTTATTGACGGCTTCATTGGTCCTCTCTTTGGCGTGAATGGGGCTATGTAGGAAGCACAAAGCTGGCTTTTTCATGATGACCCGCGCCTGCCCGAAGCGCGTTACAGGCCCCATTTGCGGACGAACCACACCTTCACGACATGGGTCAGGACGGCATAGGCCAGCAGAATCAGCACAACCAGCGGCCAGTAGAGCGGGGGGAGCGGAACAAAATCCAGCGCGCCGCCGAGCCAACTGCCCGGCAGCGAGATTCCCACAGCGCAGATGACCAGGGAGGTCGTCAGCAGCGCCGCGCTGGCGCGGCTTTCAAGGAAGGGGACCTTTGCGGTGCGGATGATGTGGATGATCAAGGTCTGCGTCAGCAGCGATTCGACGAACCAGCCTGTCTGGAACAGGCGCGGATGAGTCCAGGCGCCGAAGACGAACAACATCATTCCATAGGTGGCATAATCGAAAATCGAGCTGATCGGCCCGATGAAGACCATGAACTTGAAAATGTTGGAGATCTCCCAGCGGCGCGGCGCAGCCAGGAATTCCTCGTCTACATTGTCGGTCGGGATCGCGGTCTGCGAGAAATCATAAAGCAGGTTGTTGGTCAGGACCTGGATCGGCGCCATCGGCAGGAAGGGAAGGAAGATGCTGGCGCCGAGAACGGAGAACATGTTGCCGAAATTCGAACTCGCCCCCATCTTGATATATTTGGTGATGTTCGCGAAAATCTTGCGGCCTTCGATCACGCCCTTCTGCAGGACGAGAAGATTCTTTTCCAGAAGGATGATGTCGGCTGATTCCTTGGCGATATCGACCGCGGTGTCGACCGAAACGCCGACATCGGCGGCTTTCAGCGCCGGACTGTCGTTGATGCCGTCGCCCAGAAATCCGACGACATGGCCTCTGGCGTGCAGGGCCTGGATGACCCGCTCCTTCTGCGCGGGGGTCAGCTTCACGAAGACATTGGTCCGTTCGGCGAACTCAGCGAGTTCGGCGTCCGACAATTCGGCGATCCGCGCGCCGGAAAGAATGTCGCCCGGCTCCAGACTCACCTCGCGGCAGATCTTGCGGGTGATGGTTTCGTTGTCGCCCGTGAGGATCTTCACATTCACGCCGCGCGCCGCCAGGGCGGCGATCGCCTCCCGCGCCGATTCCTTTGGCGGGTCGAGGAAGGCGATGTAGCCCAATAGCGTCAGGTCGGATTCGTCGTCGATGGAATAGGCGGTCTTTGAGGGCGCCATTTCCTTGTATGCGACGGCGACGACCCGGAAGCCGTCCTCGTTCAGTTCTTCGGTTTCCCGTTTCGCGGTCTCGAGATGGCCAGCGTCGAGCCAGCCGCTTTCATCCTCGATTTCGTAATGGGTGGAAACGGCGAAAATTTCCTCCACCGCGCCCTTGCAGATCAGGATGTGCCGCCCGTCGCTTCGTTCAACGACGACCGACATGCGCCGGCGCGAAAAATCGAAAGGGATTTCGTCGAGCTTCCGGTATTCCTCAAGGCCGAGGATCTTGTGGACCTCGACATGGTCCAGCACGGCGTGGTCGAGCAGGTTGCGCAGGCCGGATTGGAAATGGCTGTTGAGATAGGCGAATTGCAGGACCTTGTCGGATTCGTCGCCACGGATGTCGAGATGGCGCTTGAGGATGATCCGATCCTGGGTCAGGGTGCCGGTCTTGTCGGTGCACAGCACGTCCATCGCGCCGAAATTCTGGATGGCGTGCAGGCGCTTCACGATGACCTTTTCGCGCGACATGGCGATCGCGCCCTTGGCCAGATTGACCGTCACGATCATCGGCAGCATTTCCGGCGTCAGGCCGACCGCGACCGCCACCGCGAACAGCAGGGCTTCGAGCCAGTCGTGCTTGGTGAGGCCGTTGATGAGGAAGACTGTCGGCGCCATGACCATGATGAAACGGGCCATCAGCCAGACGAATTTGTTGACGCCGAGGTCGAAGGCCGTCGGACTGCGCCGGCCGGCGATTTCATCGGCCAGCGCTCCGAAGAAGGTCGCGCCGCCGGTGCGCAGGACGAGGCCGGTCCCGAAACCCGAGACGACATTCGCGCCCATGAAACAGATGTTTGGCAAATCGAACGGATCGGCGGCTTCAGCGGAATCCTGCGCGAATTTTTCGACGGGCATGGCCTCGCCGGTCAGCGCGGATTGGTTGAGGAACAGGTCTTTCGTCGACAGGAGGCGCAGGTCGGCCGGGATCATGTCGCCGGCGGAGAGCCGGACGACGTCGCCGGGGACGAGGCGTTCCATAGGAATTTCGTCGAACGGGTCTTCCGGCGCCGGGTCCCGCCTCCGGCGGCGGACGGACGCCGTGTTGTGGACCATCGCGCGCAGGCGGGCGGCGGCCTCGTTCGAACGGTGCTCCTGAAGGAAGGCGGTGCCGATCGCCAGCACGACCATGGCGCCGATGACGACGGCCGCCCGGTGGTCGCCAAGGAACCAGGAGACGACGGCGAGGGTCGCCAGCAGGGCGTTGAGCGGATTGCGCGCGAGCAGCCAGATCTCTTCGAAAATGGTCAGCCGCCGTTCGCGCGTGACCCTGTTGAGCCCATATTGCCGGAGGCGGCGCGCCGCCTCTTCGTCAGAGAGGCCCTCCGGGGCGACGTCGAGCTTCGCGTAAAGGGCGGCGGGGTCGAGCCGGCTGAACTCAAGCAGGGCTCCGTTGGTGGGCGCATGGCCGTTTTCAGCGGCTTTCCGGGCAGAATTAGCCGAGGAAAAGAAGTTCATGGCGTCCTCCGCGCGGCGAAGGCGCGTCGCGTCGCGCAATCGGAATTCTGTATGGAGCTTAATCAGCGCGCAATCCCGTGACGTTTCGGTGACGATGCGCATTGATTTCGCTCAAGCTTGTTCCGGCTCGGGCGAATCGGCACAATGCCACCCATGTCCGCCGACCGATTCGATTCGCGGCGAAGCAGATTTGCGCCGAAAGGGGGACTTTTCCGATGCGCTGTCCCTATTGCGGCAGTCTCGACACCCAGGTGAAGGATTCCCGGCCGACCGACGACTCGTCCTCGATTCGTCGCCGCCGCGTCTGCCCCGATTGCGGCGGGCGCTTCACGACCTTCGAGCGCGTGCAACTGCGCGAGTTGACCGTGGTCAAGAAATCGGGACGCCGCGCGCCCTTCGATCGCGACAAGCTGGTGCGCTCGGTGCAGATCGCCCTGCGCAAGCGCCCGGTGGATCCCGAACGGGTGGACCGGATGATCAATGGCCTGGTGCGTCAGCTCGAAAACCAGGGCGAATCCGAAATCCCGTCCGAAACCATCGGCGAACTGGTGATGCAAGGGCTGAAAACGCTCGACGAGGTCGCCTATGTCCGGTTTGCCTCGGTCTATCGCAATTTCCGCGAGGCGCGCGATTTCGGCCAGCTGCTCGACGAATTTTCCGATGATGGCGCCGCCGCGCGCCGCAAGGAGGAGGACGCCTGAATGGCGATCGCTCCAGACGACGAACGTTTCTTCCGCGCCGCTCTTGCGCTTGGCCGGCGCAATCTCGGCGCGACCGCGCCTAATCCGGCTGTCGGCGCTCTGGTCGTGCGCGATGGCGTCGTTGTAGGCCGCGGCTGGACGGCGGCGGGCGGGCGCCCGCACGCGGAGACCCAGGCCCTTGCCCAGGCGGGCGAACGCGCCCGGCGCGCGACGCTTTATGTCACGCTCGAGCCCTGCGCCCATCACGGCAAGACGCCGCCCTGCGCCGAAGCGGTGGTCGCCGCGGGGGTCGCCCGCGTCGTCGGCGGGCTGACAGACCCCGACGACCGCGTGGCCGGCGAAGGCTATGGCCTGCTGCGGCGCGCCGGAATCGAGGTCGAAGCCGACGTTCTTCCCGAGGAGGGCCGTCGCGCCCACCGCGGCCACATCCTGCGCGCGACCGAAGGCCGGCCGATGGTGACGCTGAAGATCGCCCAGACGGCTGACGGCCAGGCTGCCGGCGGCCCCCACGATCCGCGTTTGGCGATCACCGGGCCTGCCGCAAATCTGCGCACCCACGTCCTGCGCGCCATGCATGACGCCATCATGGTCGGGATTGGCACGGCTCTCGGCGACGACCCTTTGATGACCGTGCGCCTGCCGGGATGCGATCGCAAGCCTTTGCGCGTGGTGCTCGACGCCCGCCTCGACCTGCCCTTGCGTTCGCGTCTCGTCGTCGGCGCCCGCGATTTTCCGACCCTCGTTTTCTGCGGCGCCGAGGCGGATCCCGCGCGGCGCGCCGCGCTCGAAGACGAGGGCGTCGAGGTCGCGACCTGCCCTTTGGCTGACGGGCGCCTGGACCTTCGCGCCGCGTTGGGTCAGCTTGGCGCGCGCGGGGTCACCCGGGTCTTTTCCGAGGGCGGGCCGCGCGTCGGCGCCGCCTTGATCGCACAGGGCCTGGCCGACGAAATGATCCTCTTCACGGCACCCCGACCGCTCGGACGCAAGGGCGTCGAGGCGCTCTCGCTAGAGGCGCGCGAAAAGCTCGCCGATGACGGAGCTTATCGGATCGTGGAACAAGGGTTGCTCGGCGCCGACCGTTTCGTCCATTACGAGAGGAAATGAATGTTCACCGGCCTGATCAGCGATGTCGGAACGCTCCTGTCCGTCGAACCGCGCGGCGACCTCCGGCGGCTGAAGGTTGCGTCGCATTATCCGCACGACAGTCTCGTCCTCGGCGCCTCGGTCGCTCATAACGGGGTCTGCATGACGCTGGTCGGCTTCGGGCCGCGCGCCGAAGCCGACGGCTATATCACGTGGCACGAGGTGGACGCGGCCGCCGAAACCCTCGCGGTGACGACCGCAAGCTCATGGGCGCAGGGCGACAGGATCAATCTGGAGCGGGCGCTGCGGGTCGGCGACGAACTCGGCGGACATATGGTGTCTGGCCACGTCGATGGCGTGGCGGAGATCGTGTCGCGACGCGATTTCGACAATATGGCCCATTTCGAGATCGAGGCGCCGAAGAATCTGGCGAAATTCATCGCCGAAAAGGGCTCGGTCGCCCTCGATGGAGCTTCGCTGACCGTGAACAAGGTGGAAAAGACCCGCTTCACCATCCTGCTCATCCCGCACACATTGGAAATGACCAATTGGGGCGGTCGGAGGGCCGGCGACCGGATCAATATCGAAGTGGATACGATGGCGCGCTACGCCGCCCGATTGGTCGAGGCGGCGAGCGAGTGAGCGCGCACCGCGTCCGGCGCTAACGCTCGACCCTCTCGCGCAACGGGAGAAGGTCGAGCGCTTTTTGACCCGTGAAGGCCGTTTAAGCCTGCGGCGACTGCCCGCTTGGCGTCAGCTTGTCGATGAGGTGAGGCAGGGCCTGGGCGAGGAGTTGCGACATCTGCGCGGGGTCGATCCCGGCCTGCCGCGCGATGTCCGCGATCTTTCCCTGGCCGATGACCGAATTGATCTGATCGGCGGTGATCGTCTGGTTCTGTCCGTTTCCGACCCAGGACTCCACCTCCTGGCCCAGGCCGGCGTTGCGGAACTGCTCCAGCAGCGAACCAAGTCCCCCGGAAAGGGCGCCGCCGGACGCGCTCCCCGCCGCCGCGCCGGCAAGAAGGCCGCCGAGTTCGCCGAGGAGTCCGCCGCCGCCCGCTGGGGCCTGCTGAGGCGCCGGCGCCGGCGCTTCCTCGTGGCTTCCGCCGAACATCCGGCCGAGGATCAAGGCGCCGGCCGCGATCAGCAAAGGCTTGGCGAAATCGCCGCCTGGCACCGCCTGGTTGGCTTCGTTAACGGCGTCGTCGAGTAAACCCATGATTTTCCTCCTCGAGAGAGGCGCTCCGTCCCATCCGACGGCGGGCGCAGTCTGGCTTGCCGGGAATATTCGCGCAAGTGACGAATTCCCCTTTTATAGAGGTCGAGTTTGCGCTCAAATCGACGGTCACTCCGTCCGCTTCGGGCGCTTCGCGGACGATTGAGCCTCCGATCGGGGAGATGGGTCATGGGCATTCTCAGCTGGATCATTTTCGGCCTCATCGCGGGCTTCATCGGCAGCAAGCTCGTCAACAAGGAAGGCCAGGGCATGCTGATGAACATCGTGCTTGGCATTCTCGGCGCGGTGGTCGGCGGATGGATCGCGACCAAGCTCGGCATGGGCGGCGTCAACGGCTTCAACCTTTACAGCCTGGTCATCGCCATCGGCGGCGCGGTCGTTGTGCAGGTGATCTATCGGGCTTTCACCGGGAGCAGCCGACTGTAATAGATCTCGTCCCGGCCAAGGGCAGCCTCGGCGCCGGCCGGAGCGTTTCCTTGTTGCGTCGCGGCGGCGCACGTACTACTCAACTCGCCTTTCCGGCAGACGAGTAGAGCACAGGAAGCCCCATGGCTGAGCCAAGCCGAGCGCCCGAACCCCAGACATCCGTCGCGGGCGCGCATTTTCTCATCGTCGAAGCGCGTTTTTACGACGCGATCGGCGAATTGCTGCTCGACGGCGCGACTCGCGCCTTTGCCGCCGCCGAGGCGCGCTGGACCGTGGCGCGGGCGCCGGGGGCGCTGGAAATTCCCGCGGCGATCGCCCTTCTGCTCG
>JAJXYV010000038.1 GCA_021780435.1 Pseudomonadota bacterium | reverse complement strand
GGCTTCAGCGCGCGCGCCACGCCGGAGAAGACGGGGCCGAGGTCGCCGATATAGACGAAAACGTCCGCCGCGACCGCCAGATCGGCGCTCGCCTCGGGCTCCTCACGCAGGAAATCGAGCAGGTCGGCCGCGATGAGCCGGTCATAAAGCCCTTTGGCGTGCGCCTGTTCGATCATCGCGGGCGAAAGGTCGATCCCTGTCATGCGCTGCGCCCGGTCCCGAAACGCCTCGCCGGCGAGGCCAGCGCCGCAGCCGAGGTCGAGCATGTCCTCAAAAGTCCGCCCCGGCGCCGCGCGCGCCACGACGTCGCGCAGGATGTCGGGGCCGCGATAGGCCAGCGCCGCCACGAGATGGCGGTCGAATTTCGGCGCATATTGATCGAACAGGGTTTTCACATAGGCCCGCGGCGCCGAGGCCGGGGCGGCGCCGGCGAGGCGAGCGAGGCGCAGGCTGGCGCCTGAGGCGTCGGCCGGGTCGTGTTCGAGCGCGGCGCGATAGGCGGCGGTTGCGTCGTCCAACCGGCCGAGGGCTTCCTGCGCCTGCCCGAGGCCGAACCAGGCCGGCGCCCAATCGGGCGCCAATTCGAGCGTCTGCGCGAAAAGATCGCGCGCGGCCTCGAAGTCGCGTCCTTCAAGCGCGCCGAGAGCCCATCGATAGCGGCGGTCGGCCGAAAGATCGCCGGACGAGCCAGTCGGAGTCATTGGTTACGGACCTTTGCTTAGGGACACTGCGGATGGAAAAAGGCGGCGAAATGCGCCATAATTCATTCAGAGACCGTTCAGCAGGAGGGCGATAATTTGCTTTCAACCTGCTTTCGCGCGAGTGCGCAACCGATTCGTGAGGAGAAAAACATGGCCGTTCCCTTCAAGAAGATCGCGTTCGGCGCGATCGCTGCGCTTTCGCTCAGCGCGTCCCTTTCGACGCCGGCCTCGGCCTGGTGCGGCGGCTGGGGCTGCGGCGGCTACAACGCCGGTCCGGCGGTCGCGGCGGGCGTGCTTGGCGGCATGGCCCTGGGTGCGGCCGCCGCGAGCGCGGCGCAGCCTGGTTATTATTACGGGCCGGGACCCGCTTACGGAGGCGATTGCTGGATCGAGCGCCGCCCGGTTTATGACTCCTGGGGCAATTACATCGGACGCCGTCGCATTCGCGTCTGTGAGTGAGGCGCCGACACGCCGCGTCAAAAAGCCCCGCGCGAGCGGGGCTTTTTGTTCAGTGCGCGAACAGGACCGGCAGGGTCATGTGCCGCAGCATGTAGCGTGACCCGCTGCCGCGCGAGAACAGCGGATAGCCGCCGCCGCCGAACGCGCCGATCACCAGCAGGTCGGCGCGATGATCAGCGGCGCGGGTGAGCAGGGCGTCCATGAGGCCGATGTCGTTCAGGGCCAATTGCTCCGCGCGGGCGCAGATCTTGTGCGCGGCGAGGTGGATCACCGCGCGATCCAGCGATTCCTTTTGCGCCGCCAGCGCCTTGGGCTCTGTGCTGTGGGAAAGGCCCAGAACCAGCGGTTCGGACCTCGGCGCGACGAGGCTCACCCCTTCCACCAAGCTGCGCGCGGACGGCGCCGAATCCGCCCAAGCGAAGATCGCGCGCTTTCCGATGGTCTTGAACTCGCCCGCGTAGGGCAGGGCCAGGACAGGCCGACCGGAATCAACGATCAGGCGCTCCGCGAAATCCGGCGGGGTCAGCGCATCGTCGGTCCGGTGCTGCTCGATCACGATCAGGTCGAAATGGCGGGCGATATCCGTCGCGCGCTCGATGATTTCGCTTTCGTCGCCCCCACCGAGATCGATCCATTCGGCGTCGAGCTTCGACGCGGCCGCGAGAAAATCATCGCGGCTCGCGGCGGCGGCTTGCGCATGGGCGGCGGAGGACCATTCTGGCGCGCCGCCGACCGGATCCGGCGCGGCGATCTGGGCGAACAGGCCGGTGAGGCGGGCGCCGTGGGCGCGGGCGAGGTCGGCGGCGATCTTGAGCCGGACTTTCGACCTTTCGTCGCCATCGAGATGAACAAGGATCGAACTAAGGGACATGGGAGGCGGTTTCCATCCTGGCGCGCGCTTGCCAACGCGTTCAGGCTTGTCGTTGCAGGAAGGGATTGTGTTTCTTTTCGGCGCCGATCGTGCTCATCGGCCCGTGGCCGCTGATGAAGGTCATCTCGTCGGGGAGCGTGAGCAGCTTGCCGCGGATGGAGTTCATGAGGGTCGAAAAATCGCCGCCTGGCAGGTCGGTGCGGCCGATCGATCCCTCGAACAGCACGTCGCCGACCAGGCAGAATTGCAGCGGCTGGTTGATGAAGACGACGCTGCCCGGCGTATGGCCGGGACAATGGCGGACGTCGAGCCGCGCCTCGCCGAAGGTCGCCTGGTCGCCTTCGTCCAGCCAGCGGTCGGGCGTAACATTGCGGCAGGCGAAGCCGAACATCTTCGACGCCTCCTCGAGCCTGTCGAGCAGGAACTTGTCGGCGAGATGCGGGCCTTCGATCGGCGCGCCGAGGGTTTCGCGCAATTCCGCCGCGCCGCCCGCATGGTCGGCATGCCCATGGGTAAGCAGGATCTTCTCGACTTGCGCGCCGGTCTGTTCGATGGCGCGAAGGATCAGCGGCACGTCGCCGCCGGGATCGACGACCGCGGCCTTCCCCGTCGTCTCGCAAATCAGGATCGTGCAGTTCTGCTGGAAGGGGGTGACCGGAACGACGGCGACCTTGACTTGCGACATGAAGTTCTCCCGGGGACCGGCCGGCGATCCTAGCCGTGGCTGCGCGCCCGCGCCAGAGGCGAGGCCTTTCGAGCGCCGCGCAAGCTCGCCTTTGTGCCGATGCAAGGCAAGCCTGCCTGCGGGTTTCCGCGCGTTTTTCCGACTTAAGAACGAGACGGCCCGAGGTCAACTCCGTTTGCGGGAGGGATCGTTGTGGCATAAACTGTCCGGCTCGGATTTCGGAAGACCGGCAATGCGCTCCGGTCTTTCGCTGAAAGCCCTGGCGATCCGACGACGTGGCGAAGAGGCGACGACATGAACCATTACGCCTATCATTTCTACGAGATGACCCAGCTGGCCATGGCGCCGGCGCGCGCCCTCTCGGACCTGACCCGGGCGACGTTCAAGAACCCGCTCAACCCGATGTCATATACCGCGATCGGCCGCAATCTTGCGGCGTCGGCGGAATTGTTCGAGCGGATGACGCGCCGCTATGGCAAGCCGGCCTTCGGCATCGACAGGACGTTTGTGAATGGCGAGGAAGTCGAGGTCGAGCAGGAGATCGTCTGGGTCCGGCCCTTCTGCCAGCTGATCCATTTCCGGCGTCATCTCCCGCACAACGCGCCGCGCCGGCACCGCCTGCTGATCGTCGCGCCCATGTCGGGCCATTACGCCACCTTGCTGCGCGGCACGGTCGAGACCCTGCTGCCGACGCACGACGTCTATATCACCGACTGGATCGACGCGCGGATGGTGCCCTTGAGCATCGGCCGTTTCGATCTCGACGATTACGTCGATTATGTCATCGGCATGTGCGAGTTCCTTGACGTGGCGGGCGGCGCGCCCCTTCACATCCTCGCGGTCTGCCAGCCTTCGGTTCCCGTCCTCGCCGCCATGGCGCGCATGGAGTCCGAGAAGAGCCCCCATGTTCCCGCGTCAATGACCCTCATGGGAGGGCCGATCGACACAAGGCGCAGCCCAACCGAAGTGAACAAGCTTGCCGAAAAGCGCGGATCGCAATGGTTCCGGCGCAACTGCATCCATATCGCGCCCTTCCCCTATCCGGGCGCGGGCCGCGAGGTCTATCCAGGCTTCCTCCAGCTTTCCGGCTTCATGGCGATGAATTTCGACCGCCATGTCAGCGCCCACCTGGAAATGTTCAATCATCTGATCAAGGGCGACGGCGATTCGGCGGAAAAACATCGTGAATTCTACGACGAATATCTCGCCGTGATGGATCTGACCGCCGAATTCTACCTGCAGACGATCGACACCGTTTTCGTTCACCACCAGCTGCCGCGCGGCGAGATGCAGCATCGCGGCCAGCCCGTCGATCTCTGCGCCATCCGGCGGGTCGGGCTGATGACCGTCGAGGGCGAGAAGGACGATATTTCCGGCGTCGGCCAGACCGAGGCGGCGCAGGATCTGTGCGTCAATATCCCCGATGAACTGCGGATGCATCATCTGCAGAAAGACGTCGGACATTATGGCGTCTTCAACGGCTCCCGCTTCCGCAAGGAAATCGCGCCGCGCATCTGCGCCTTCCACGCCAGCGTCGAGGCCCGGCTTGACGACGCTCCCGACGCGCGTTCGGCGCAAGTCAGCCGGGGGCCGACGCCGACGCCCGCCACTGCGCCAGAAGAGCGCGCAACGTTGCGGGCTTGAGCGGCTTGTTGAGCACCATGAGGTCTTTTTCCTGAGCGCGCGCCCGCATCTCCGGCGAGCGGTCGGCGGTGATCAACGCCGCCGGAATGGATGATCCGAATTTCCAGCGCAGGGCGACGATGGCGTCGACGCCGTCCCCTTCGTCGAGATGGTAGTCGGCGAGGATCGCGTCGGGAGCCCGTCGCAGGCGGGCGAGTTCGGCGAGCGCCTCGCGCTGGTTGGTCGCGGCGATGGGCGCGCAGCCCCAGGACGCGAGCAGCGAGCGCATGCCGTCGGCGATCAGCCGGTCGTTGTCGATGGCGACGACGGTCATGTTGTTGAGCGGCGACAGCCGCGTCGCCGCAGGCGGCGACTCGCGGGCCGGCGCCTGGGGCGGAGGGGCGGCGAGCGGGGCGGTGACGGAAAAGACGGAGCCCTTGTCGGGCGCCGAGCGCAGCACAAGAGGATGGCCGAGCACGCGGGCCATGCGCTCGACAATCGACAGGCCGAGGCCGAGGCCGGGCTCCGCGCCACCCGCGTCGAGCCGTTCGAATTCGCGGAAGACCCGGTTCTGCTTGTCGGCGGGAATGCCCATGCCCGTGTCCCAGACCTCGATCCGGACCCTGCCGCGCTGGCGGCGCGCGCCCACCAGCACGCGGCCCCCGGACGTGTATTTGATCGCGTTCGAAACCAGATTCTGCAAGAGCCGGCGCAGCAGGCGGCGGTCCGAGCGCACCGCCAGCGAGCAGGGCGCGAAGACGAGTTTCAAACCCTTCTTTTCGGCGAGCGGCGCGAATTCGATCTTGAGCTGGCGAAAAAGCTCTTCCACCCGGAAATTGCTCAGCTCCACCTTCATCGCGCCGGCGTCGAGGCGCGAAATTTCGAGCAGGGCGGAAAAAATGTCCTCCACCGCCTCAAGGGCCGAATCGACATTGCGCGCCAGCGCTCCGGTTTCGCTGGCCGGAGCGCCTGAGGCGGCGCGCTGCATCATGGTCGCCGAATAGAGGCGGGCGGCGTTGAGCGGCTGAAGAATGTCGTGGCCGGCGGCGGCGAGGAAGCGCGTCTTGGAGAGATTGGCGCGGTCCGCTTCGGCCTTGGCGCGCGCGAGTTCGTCGTTGAGCCGCGTCAGTTCCTCGGTGCGTTCGCGCACGCGCCGCTCCAGCGTCTCGTTGGCGGCCTCCAGCGCCTGTTCGGCGGCGAATTGTTCGGTCACGTCGGTAAAGGTCACGACGAGGCCGCCGTCCGGCATCCGCGCGGAGCGGGTTTCGATCGCCTTCTCCGAATGCGCCAGCACAACGCGGAATGGTTCGGAATTGGTCAGCCGCTCCAGCCGTCCAGCCACCAGTTCGTCGATCGGGCCCTCGCCATAGAGGCCGCGTTCCGCGTTGAAATAGAGGATGTCGTCGAGCGCGACGCCGTTGCGCGCGAAATTGGCGGGCAGGCCGAACATGTCGCGGAATTCGCGGTTCCAGCAGGTCAGGCGCAGGTCGGCGTCGAAGACCGAAATGCCCTGGCGGGTGAAATCCAGCGCGTGCTGCAGCAGGTCGCGATTATAGAGCAGGGCCGCGGAGGCGTCGTCCACCAACCGCAGGGCGGCGGCGCTTGAAACGTTCCGCCTCTTGAGGAGCAGGGAGAGCACGAGGCGCGACGAGGCCGCGCCGATCGCCGAGGCAAGCAGATGTTCCGAGATCCGCAGCAAGTGGATGTCCGCTTCCGCGCGGGGATCGTAGGTCTGGCCGCGGCCCATTGCATAGGCCTCGAAGGCCTCGCGGGTGCGTTGCGCGCCAAGATAGCGGGCGACGGTCGCCTCGACTTCCGAGGCGGCGACGCTGGTTCGCCAGAGCCGGAAGGCCTGCGCCATCGGCGCCGCTGTCTTGCCGACGAAGATTTCGGCCTGGAGACGCTCGATCGTCGTCGACGGTCGGACGAGGGAAAAGGCGACATAAGAGAGGCTGTTGCCGAGCAGGCTCCAGAAGACGCCCTGGACGAGCAGGTTCATCTGCCGTCCGACGCTGTCCGGCGGCAAGAGGCCGACGATCTGGAAGGTCGAAGGAACATGCGGCGTGAGCCCGACGCCCAGGGACGGCAGGAATAGAGCGAAGGCCCAGATGATGACGCCGGTGATCAATCCGGCGATGGCGCCGAGCGCGGTGCCCCTCCGCCAGACCAGCGCGCCGACGAAGGCCGGCGCGAACTGGATGACGCAGGCGAAAGAGAGAATGCCGATGGCGGCGAGAAGCGCTTCGCCGGTGAGCCGGTAATAGCCAAAGGACAGGAGCAGGACGATGAGGATCGCCGCGCGCCGCACCCGCAGGATGCGCTGCCCCGCCTCGCCTTCCGCGCCCTGCCGCGCCGCGCCGTTGCGCCAGCGCCCGATCCGAAGCAGAAGGGGCAGGACGAGGTTGTTCGACACCATGATCGAGAGCGCGACCGATTCCACCACCACCATGGCGGTTGCCGCCGACAGGCCGCCGATCATCGCGATGAAGGCGACGAACCCGCTGCCCGCCGCGATCGGCAGGGCCATCACGCTGAGATCGTGATTCAGGATATTGGGGAATTTCAGCAGGCCGGCGATCGCCAGCGGCACGACAAAGAAATTGATCGCGAGAAGGTAGAGCGGAAAGACGACGGCCGCAGTCCTGATGTCGCTCTCGTCGCGGTTCTCGACGATCGCGACATGGAACTGGCGCGGCAGGAACAGCATTGCCCCGCTGGAGAGCAGGGTCAGCGTCGCCCAGACCGAGAGGTCCGGCGCGGCGTCGAACACGGCCCTGATCCGTTCGGTCGCCGCGCCCTGCCGCAGCAGGTCGCCCAGGCCTCCGAACATGCCCCAGACGACAAAGGCGCCGACGGCGAGGAAGGCTAGGAGCTTGGCCATCGATTCCGCGGCGATCGTCACCATCAGGCCGTTCTGGTGTTCGCCCGCGTCCACGCGCCGCGTGCCGAAAGCCATGGCGAAGAGCGCGAGCAGGATGGCGACGCCGAACGCCAGGATATCCGTCCATTTCGTCGGCGCGACCGGCGCGAAGGGCTCCGAATGGCCGAAGCCGATGAGGAGCGTCGCCGAAATGGCCTTGAGCTGCAAGGCGATGTAAGGGACCACGCCGATGACTGCGATGACCGCCGCGACCGCGGCCACAGCCTCCGATTTGCCGTAGCGCGCGGCGAGAAAGTCGGCGATCGAGGTCGTGTTCTGCGCCCGCGCGATGCGCGCAACCCGCGCCACGATCGGCCAGCCGAAGCCGAACACCAGCATCGGGCCGATATAGATCGTCAGGAAGTCGAAGCCCTGGGACGAGGCGAGGCCGACCGAGCCGAAGAAAGACCAGGAGGTGAAATAAATGCACAGGCCGAGCACGTAGACGATCCGCCGGGCCCGCGGGCCCGAGAAGCGCCCTGACCGGCGGTCGCCATAGACGGCAAGGCCGAGAAGACCCAGGAAATACAACAGGGTTGCGGAAATGTTGATCCAATTCAGCGACATGCGGCTTCCGTCTTGCGCCCCCGGGCTTATTTCTGGCCCCCTCCGCCGCAGATTGACCTTGTCGGCGGCGACGGCTTAACCTCGAAAATGCGCGATTTCACGCGGCTTACCGGAGGATTTCGTCGGCATGTTAGAAGATTTTAAAAAATTCGCCATGCGCGGCAATGCGCTTGATCTCGCGGTCGGCGTCATCATCGGCGCCGCTTTCAGCAAGATCGTCAATTCGCTGGTCGAGGATCTGATCATGCCGGTTATCGGCGCGATCACCCCCGGCAATCTCGACTTCTCCAACTATTACCTCGCGCTCAGTTCGAACATCGCCAATCATCCGGCCTATGCCGACGCGAAAAAGCTCGGCGCCGCCTTCGGCTATGGCGCCTTCGCCACTGCGCTCCTGAATTTCCTGATTGTCGCCTTCGCCCTTTATCTCCTCATCAGGGGAATAAACAGGCTGATGGCGGCCAAGGACGCCGCCCCCGCCGAACCGGCCTCGCCGCCGCGCGAAGAAATCCTGCTCGAGGAAATCCGCGATATTCTCGCCAGGAAGGCCTAATTTCGCAGCCAAGCGGCGACCTCGGGCCAGACGCGCGTCAGCGCCTGGTTCCCGAAGAACAGGCTGAGATGGCTTCCGGGAACGATCCTTTCCCGGATCTCCTTTTTCGGCGTTCCCACGAGCTGGGAGCACGCCAGGGTTTGTTGGGGCGTCGCGATCTCGTCATCACGCGCGCCAATGAGAAAAAGCGGGTTGCGGACGGCGCCCAGGTCGGCCTTCTTTCCGAGGGCGACGAATTCGCCGCGGGCGAGTTCGTCGCGCTTGTAAAGCTTCTCGACGACTTCAAGGTAAAAGGCGCCCGGCAGGTCGAGCGGGCTTTCGCTCCAGGCGCGGAACATTGCGGCGCACGCGCGGAACGCTTCCGATTCGATCGGCAGGGCGCTGTCGAGCAAGGCGTGGATCTGTTCGTCGCTCTGCGCCGTCAGGCCCCAGAAGCGCTGGGCGTGGGCGCCGCGCGCAAAGCCATCGCCCAGCCGCACCAGTTCGGCATAGGTTTCCATGGGCGTCGAGCGGGCGAGCGCTGAAAAGGGACTGTCGCCGGCCTGGGTGTCGATCGGAGCGGCGGCAATGGCCAGCTTGCGCGCCTTGGCCGGGAAACGGGCCGCATAGGCGAGGCTGAGCCAGCCGCCCTGGCAGAGGCCGACGAAATGGCAGGCGCCGCCGATTTCGTCCACCATGACGTTGAGGTCGGCGAGATAATCGTCGATGCCGCGAAAGATCTGGTTTTTCTCCGCCGAGAGCCATTCGACGAGATAGAGCGGCCCCCCGCCGGCGGCCAATCGCGCCATCAGGCTGTGGCCCTCGCAAAGATCGGCGACCCGGGCGTCGTGGAGGGCGAGCGGCGCGCAGACCAGGATCGGCGTTTCCTCCTTGCGCCCGCTTCCGGGCTTGGGAACGGGAGAAAAGCGCCGTAGCCGCGCGGCGCCAAGCCGAAGCACGATCTCGTTCGGGCTGGCCCAGACCGGCTGGGGCCGGGCGGGAGGCGTTTGCCGCGGGTTGAAGGCTGCGAACATGTTGCGCGCAAAGGTGAGCCCCGCCTCGGCGGCGAAATAGCTCGGCCAGAACAGGTTTTTCCACTCGGACTCGAAATCGTCTTTGCGCGACATGAGCCATTATGCCACGAAAGCCGGCGAAACGGCGCCATTTATTCCCGGCGCCCGTGTTGAAAAGCGCCGGCTCCAGCGCGCAATTGCCATAAGGCGCCGGTCGCGGGCGGTTGCGATCATTCGTCTGGAAACGCTAAATTTCTTCTGGCGCGTATAACACCGGCAAGAAGCGCTGCAGGGAGACGTTTTGGAAATGCGACATTCGCGGTCCGGCAAGCGCGGCGCTTTCGCGCGGCTTGCCGCCCTTCGGAATTTCTTGATGGCCGCCGCGCTGGCCGCGCTCGTCCCGACCGGCGCCGCTCCGGCGCGCGCCCAGACCGCGCAGGACGGCGCCGCCGCGGAGGCTGGCGCGCCGGTCAGCACGATCACCGTCGGCTATCTGCGCCGCGCCGAAAGGGGCGTCGCCATTTCGCGCCTCCAGCTGCCCGCCGACAATGACGGCGAGGCCGGGGCTTTGTCGGGGCTCGACGACGACAATGTCACGGGCGAATTCCTCGGCCAGAAATTCACGCTCGTCGCGCGGCGCCTGAAAACCGGCGAAGACGCCGTTCAGGGCCTTTCCGATCTCGCCGCGCAGGGCGCGCAATTCGTGATCGCCGACCTGCCGGCCGGGGCTCTGGTGGGCGCCGCCGACAGCCCCGCCGCGGCAAAAATGCTGATCTTCAACATCGGCGCGCCCGACGACATCCTGCGCCAGGAATTTTGCCGGGCGAATGTCGTCCATGTCGCGCCAACCCGCGCCATGCTCGCCGACGCGCTGGCGCAATATCTGGTCTGGAAGCAATGGCGGAAGTGGTTCCTGGTCGTCGGCTCGCATCCCGAGGACAAGCTCTGGGCCGACGCCCTCAAGCGCGCGGGCCAGCGCTTCGGGGCGAAGCTGGTCGAGGAGCGGGTATTCGTGGATCGCGGCGGGGCGCGGCAGTCCGACAGCGGCGTCGCCCTGGTCCAGAAGCAGATCCCCGCCTTCACCCAGGGCGCGCCCGCCTATGACGTGCTGATCGCCGCCGACGAAAGCGCGGTCTTCGCCGATTATCTGCCCTATCGCACCTTTGATCCCCGGCCGGTGGCGGGATCGGCCGGCCTTGTTCCGACGTCCTGGGATCCCTCGAACGAGCAATGGGGCGCGACCCAGCTCCAGCAGCGCTTCGAGCGCAAGTTTTCGCGCTCCATGTCCCCGCTCGACATGAACGGCTGGACGGCGGCGCGCATGATCGGCGAGGCGGCCGCCCATGGCGCGGCGGCCGATCCGGCGGCGATGAAGGCTTATTTCCTGTCGAAGGATTTCGCGCTCGCCGCCTTCAAGGGCCAGAAACTCACGCTGCGCGACTGGAACCTGCAGTTGCGCCAGCCGATCCTGCTGTCCGATGGGCGCAATGTCGTCTCGGTCTCGCCGCAGGAAGGCTTCATGCACCAGTTCTCGGAACTGGACACGCTGGGTTTTGACCGGCCGGAGTCGAAATGCAATTTCAAGTGAAAAGCCTCGCCCTCGCCTTTTGGCTCGGGTCCGCCGCGGCGCCGGCCTGCGCCTTCGACGCCTTCGTGACCAATGAGAAGGGCAACAGCGTCACGGTCATCGACACCGACAGCCTGACGGTCAAGGCGACCATTCCGGTCAGCCAGCGGCCGCGCGGCGTCGTCGCCAGCCCGGACGGGAAGAAAATCTATGTCGCGCTCGGCGATTCCGACTCGATTGCGGTGATCGACCCGCAGAAGCTGGCGGTCGTCGAGGCGTTTCCCGCCGGCCGCGATCCCGAGCGGGTCGACGTGTCGCTCGATGGCAAGACCCTTTATGTCACCAACGAGGACAGCAATTTTCTCACCTTTTTCGACGCCGAGACCAAGGACCGCCTTGGCGGCGTGCGGGTGGGCGTCGAGCCTGAGGGGCTCGCTCTGAGTCCGGACGGGAAAATCGTGGTCGCAACCACCGAAACGACCAATATGGCGCATTTCGTGGACGCGACGACCCGCAAGACCCTGGCCAATGTCCTCGTTGACGCCCGGCCCCGCATGGCGGCCTTCACGCCGGACGGCGCCGAGGTCTGGGTTTCGGCCGAAATCGGCGGCGACGTCGTCGTCCTCGACGCCGCGACCCGCAAGATCAAGGACCGGGTCAAGTTCGACGTCCCGGGCCTGCGCTCGGAAAATGTCCAGCCGGTCGGGATCAACATGGCGCGCGACGGCAAGCTCGCCTTCGTCTCGCTCGGCCCGGCCAACCGCATCGCGGTGGTGGATGTGAAGACGCGGCAGATCGTCAAATATCTGCTGGTCGGCCAGCGGGTCTGGCACGCCGCGTTCACGCCGGACGAGAAATATCTGCTGACCGCCAATGGCGTATCCAATGACGTGTCGGTGATTGACGTGGCCGCCCTGAAAGTGGTCAAGTCGATCCAGGTTGGCGAATCGCCCTGGGATCTCGTCATTCCCGGCCCGCCGAAACCTTGATTTCAAGGCGCACCTGACCCCAAGGCCCCAATGAACGATCAGGTTCCCGCCCTCGAACTGCGCCATGTCAGCCATTCCTATGGCGCGCGTCAGGCGCTGGACGATGTCAGCTTTTCGGTTGCGCCGGGGGGCTTCTGCGTGCTGCTCGGCCTCAATGGCGCCGGCAAAAGCACGATGTTCTCGCTCGTCACCCGGCTCTTCGCCCTGCACAAGGGCGAAATCCGGCTGCTGGGCCGCGATCTGGGCAAGGAGTCGGGCGCGGCTCTGGCCGAACTCGGCGTGGTGTTCCAGTCGCGCACGCTCGACCTCGATCTGTCGGTGGCGCAGAATTACTTCTATCATGCCGCGCTGCATGGGATCGGGCGGGCGGAGTCTAAAAAGCGCACGGCGGAACTGCTCGAAGCGGTCGGCCTCGCGGATCGCGCCAAGGACAAGGTTCGCAACCTGTCCGGCGGCCAGATGCGCCGGGTGGAGATCGCTCGCGCCCTGTTGCATCGTCCGCGTCTTCTGGTGCTGGACGAACCGACCGTCGGCCTCGACATCGGCGCCCGCGCCGACATTCTCAAACTGGTGCGCGAACTGGTGGCGCGTGAGGGGCTGAGCGTGCTCTGGGCGACCCATCTTACCGACGAGATCGAGCCGGAGGATTCTGTCGTCGTGCTGCATAAGGGCAAGTTGCGCGCCGAGGGCAAGGCCGCGGACCTTCTCGCCCGGACGGGCGCATCCGACATGAGGGGCGCCTTCGTCGCGCTGATCGGCGACGACGCGCGGGGGGCGGCATGACGACCCCAGCGCCCGCGCCGCGCCGCCTGACCGCCGCTGCTTATTTCATCTGCCTTCAGGGGATCGTCTGGCGCGAGGGCCTGCGCTTCCTGCATCAGCGCGAGCGTTTCGTCTCGGCGCTGGTGCGCCCGTTGGTCTGGCTGTTCATTTTCGCGGCGGGCTTCCGTCAGGTGCTCGGCGTCTCGATCATCCCGCCCTATGACACCTATGTGCTCTATGACGTCTACATAACGCCCGGCCTGATGGCGATGATCCAGCTGTTCAACGGCATGCAGTCGTCGCTCTCAATGGTCTATGACCGCGAAATGGGCAATATGCGCGTGCTTCTGCTCAGTCCGTTTCCGCGCGCCTTCCTGCTGTTCGGCAAGCTGATCGCGGGCACTTTGGTTTCGGTGCTGCAGGTTTACGCCTTCCTTCTGATCGCGTGGTTCTGGGACATCCAGCCGCCGCCGCTCGGCTATCTGACCGTCGTGCCGGCGCTGCTGCTCGTGGGCCTGATGCTCGGCGCGCTCGGCATGCTCTTGTCCTCGCTGATCAAACAGCTGGAGAATTTCGCCGGGATCATGAATTTCGTGATCTTCCCGATGTTCTTCGCCTCGTCCGCGCTTTATCCGTTGTGGCGGGTGCGGGAGGGCAGCGAGGCGCTTTATTACGTCTGCCAGGCCAATCCTTTCACCCACGCGGTCGAGTTGATCCGCTTCGCGCTCTATGGCCAGGTCAACTGGGTTTCGCTGGCGGTGACCGCCGGCTGCGCCCTGGTTTTCATGTCCGGCGCCATTTTTGCTTATGACCCCTCGCGCGGCTTGATGGCTCTGCGCGGCGCGCCGGGGGCCGGCAATTGAGGCGTCAATAGTCTAGTAATTTACTGGACAAAAATAGGGCGGCGGCGCAGATTTGCCATGATGGCGGATTGGGATTGCGACCTTTATCTGAAATTCGAGCGTGAGCGGGCGCAGGCGGCGCGCGACCTTATCTCGCACATTCCGCCGCTGGCGCCGCGCCGGATCGTCGATCTCGGCTGTGGGCCAGGCAATAGCGCGGCCATTCTCTGCGATTATTTTCGCGGTGCCGCCATCCATGGCGTCGATACGTCGGAGCGAATGCTCGAGGCGGCGCGGGAGCGCGCGCCTGATGCGCGTTTCGCACGGCAGGATTTTCGCGACTGGGCGCCGGACGAGCCGGTCGATCTCATCTTCGCCAACTCCGCCCTCCATTTCGCGTCGGATCACCACCGCCTGCTGCCGAGGCTGCTGTCCTTTCTGAGTCCCGGCGGCGTTCTCGCCGTGCAAATGCCCAATGTGCTGCAGGACGCCGCCCACGCTTTGATGCGCATGGTGGCGGTGGACGGACCCTGGGCCGAACGGCTCGCGCCGGTGGCCAAGTCGCGGGCGGTCATCGGCTCGCTGGACGATTATTACGCCTGGCTCGCGCCGAACTGCCGGATGGTCGATTTCTGGCAGACGACCTATGTCCATCCGCTCGACGGCCATGAGGCGGTCGTCGACTGGTTTACGGGCTCGGCGCTGCGGCCATTCCTCGCCAAGCTGGAGCCGGACGAGACGTCCGCCTTCCTCGCCCATTACCGCCGCGAGCTGGAAATGGCCTATACGCCGCAGGCCGACGGCAAGGTTCTCCTGCTCTATCCGCGCCTGTTCTTCGTCGTCCAGCTTTGATCTGTCGCCTTGCCATCGCCTTTTTTTCACGGCAAAAGCATGGCATGACGCAAAAATTGCAGCGCCTGTTCCTCTTCGCCGCCCTCGCCATAGAGGGCGCGAGTCCCGCGCGCGCCGCGCCGCCGGAGGCCGTGGCGCCGCCCGACGCCGCCGGGCCCGCACCGGGCGGCGATGCTCCGGCGCCGCCGCCGGCTCAGACGGCCGCGCCCAAAAAGCCGTCACGACCCCGCTTGGCGGCGCTGCCGAAAAATCCGCCCTTGCCGCCTGAGCGTCCGGCCTTCCCCGACGATCCGCCGGCCATGCCCGCCGATCCCGCGACGCTGCAATCCGCCGATCCCGCCAGCGTGACGCCGCAGGGCGTCTATCAGGAGGCGGCGCTCGACGGCTCCTCCTCGGTTTCGCAGTATGCGCCGACGCCGGCGCAGACGGCGTCGTCCTGGCCTTTCGGCGGGCTTATCGTCCCTGCGCCGCCGCCCGCGCCCCCGCCCGTCGCGCTGGCGCCCGAGATGGCGGAGCAGCCCGCCGCGGCCGAGCGGGAGCGGGGCCAGTCTCTCCAGGGCCTGCGTCCGTCATCGGTCGAAGTCCCCCGTCCCGTCGCCGAGGCGGCCTATGACCGCGTCCCGCCGCGCGAGGCGGGGCCCTACGAGCCGCGGCCGGCGAATGGCGAAGCCGTTCCGGGTTTCGATATCGCCGAAAAGGCCGGCCTTGCCGACATGACCCGCAAATATGCGCAACGCAACGGCATTCCTTTGGCCCTGCTGCATCGGGTGATCATGCGCGAGAGCAAATATTGCCCGCGCCTGATCAACCACCGCTATTACGGCCTGATGCAGATCACGCCGGCGACGGCGCGCTCGATGGGCTACCACGGCTCGGCAAAGGGCCTGCTCGATCCCGAGACCAACCTCGCTTACGCCTCGGCCTATCTGGCCAACGCCTGGGCGCTCGCCGACGGCGACATGGATCGGGCGGTGCGGCTTTACGCTTCCGGCTATTATTACACGGCCAAGAGCAAGCACATGCTCGACCAGATGCGCGACGCCAAATCTCCGCCGGTCGCGACGCTGGCCGCGGTGACGCCGCCGCCCGAGCCTCCACCCCCGCCCAGCAATATTTTCGAGGCCATGTTCGGCGGCGCCAGCCGCTGAAGCCTCCGCGAGCCGTCCATGACCGAGAAGCGCGACATTGAGCCGGCGCCCGGGCGCGATCTGAAGCTGATGGCCTGCGACGATGAAGATCTCGCTGTTCTCTCCGCCCATCTCCAGGACGCGATCCTGCGCGTCGGCGACATGGCCTATCTCAAGCATGAGCGGCGTTTCGTCCTGGTCCTGCAACGTTTCGACTGGCTGGCCTCGGCCGGCGGCGCGCCACAACGGGCCCAGACGGGGCTGCATTTCGAACATGTCCGCACGGTCGCGCTGCAAGGCTTCCGCCAGGATCGCCCCGACGATCTGCTCAATCTGTTGAACATCGAATTCTTTCCGGGCGAGGCGCCGGCGGGCGAGGCGCGTCTGATCTTTTCCGGCGGCTGCGCCATCCGGCTCGAGCTCGAATGCATGGAGGCGCGCATGGCCGATCTCGGCCCCCGCTGGCGCGTGCGCCATGCTCCGGGCCATGGCGGCGGCGCGTTTTCCGGCGCTTGACAAAAGCCCGCGCCGCCTACAAACCGCTGCCCTGTCATAACGGGAGAAAGCCGATGCCGTTCCGGCTCGACGCCGCCGCCGCCGATTTTCGCGAGAAGTTCGAGCAGCTTCTGCATATGAAGCGCGAGACGGCGGAAGATGTCGATCAGATCGTCCGCGACATCATCGCGGATGTGATCGCGCGCGGCGACGCCGCCCTGATCGACTATTCGCGCCGTTTCGACCGCATCGAGCTGACGCCTGAGACCCTGCGCATCCCGCATGAGGAAATCGACCGCGCCGTCGCCGCTTGTCCCAACGACCAGATCGCCGCGCTCGGCCTTGCGCGCGACCGGATCGTCGCCTATCACGAAAAGCAGCGCCCGTCCGACCTGCGCTTCGCCGACGACGCCGGGGTCGAACTGGGCTGGCGCTGGACTGCGGTCGAATCCGCCGGCCTTTATGTGCCGGGCGGCACCGCCTCCTATCCCTCTTCGGTGCTGATGAACGCCATCCCGGCCAAGGTCGCTGGCGTCGAGCGTCTCGTCATGGTCGCGCCGGCGCCCGACGGCCAATTGTCGCCGCTGGTTCTGGCGGCGGCGCATATCGCGGGCGTGGACGAGATCTATCGGGTCGGCGGCGCCCAGGCGGTCGCGGCACTGGCCTATGGCACGGCGACGATCGCGCCGGTGGCCAAGATCGTCGGGCCGGGCAACGCCTTTGTCGCGGCGGCCAAGCGCCGCGTCTTCGGCCAATGCGGCATCGACATGATCGCCGGGCCTTCCGAAGTGCTGATCCTCGCCGACCGGACCGCGCGGGCGGACTGGATCGCCATCGATCTGCTGGCCCAGGCCGAGCACGACACGGCGGCGCAGAGCATTCTCATAACCGACGACAAGGCGCTGGCCGATGCGGTCGAGGCGGCGGTCGAGGCGCGGCTCGAGACCCTGCCGCGCCGCGCGATCGCGGAAAAGAGCTGGAGCGAACTCGGCGCGATCATTCTGGTCGACAAGCTGGCGCAGGCGTTGCCGCTCGCCGACCGCATCGCCGCCGAACATCTCGAAATCATGGCCGCCGACGCCGACGAGCTGGCGGCGGGCGTGCGCAACGCCGGCGCGATTTTCATCGGCGCCTATACCCCCGAGGCGATCGGCGATTATGTCGGCGGCTCCAACCACGTCTTGCCGACGGCGCGCTCGGCGCGCTTCTCCTCCGGCCTCAATGTGCTGGATTTCATGAAGCGCACCTCGCTGCTGAAATGTTCGCCCGACAGCCTGCGCGCCATCGGGCCGTCCGCGGTCGTCCTCGGCCGCGCGGAGCGGCTCGACGCCCATGCGCTTTCGGTGGCCTTGCGGCTCGAACAGGCCTGACGCCATGGAGCCTTCCGACAGCCAGCGCAGCGATCGCCTGACGAATGTGACGCTCGACGAGTCGATCGGCCGCGGCAATGCCGATCAGGAACACGAGCGGGCGATCGCCATCTATGACCTGATCGAGGAAAATTCCTTCGCCTTGCCGGGCCAGTTCGGCGGTCCGTATCAGCTGCATATCGCCTTGCATGAATCGAAGCTGGCGCTGAACGTGAGGGACGAGGCGGGCGCTCCGATCGTGGTCCATATCCTGTCGCTCACGCCGTTCCGCCGGATCCTCAAGGATTATTTCATGATCTGCGAGAGCTATTACGCGGCGATCCGCACGGCGAGTCCGGCGCAGATCGAGGCGATCGACATGGGCCGTCGCGGCCTCCACAACGAAGGCGCGCAATTGCTCGCGGAACGGCTGCGCGGCAAGATCGACTGCGATTTCGACACCGCGCGCCGCATTTTCACCCTCGTCACGGCGCTGCATTGGAAGGGCTGACGATGGAAGCGTCGCGCCCGCGCGCGGTTCTGTTCGCCTGCAGCCTGAACAGCACGCGCTCGCCCATGGCTGAGGGCCTGACCCGGCTGGCCTTCGGTCCCGCCATGACCGTCGCCTCCGCCGGTCTGCGCGCGGCGGAAATGGATGGTTTCGTGCTTTGCGTCCTGGCCGAGTCGGGGATGGACATGACCCGGCATGTGCCGAGGACCCTCGACGAGGTCGATCTCGCGCAATTCGACCTGGTGGTCGCCCTTTCCCCCGAAGCGCATGGCCGGGTCCTGGAGTTGACGCGCGACCTCGGCGTGCCGGTCGAATATTGGCCGACCGAGGACGTCACCCATTTCGATGGCGCGCGCGACCAGAAGCTCGCCGCCTACCGGCAGGTGCGCGATCGCTTGATGGACAGGATCAAGCAGAGGTTCAGCTGAGCAGGGAGGCGACGCGCGTCTGCGCCGCGCCGGTTCCGAGCGCGGGGGCGCGGCCCACTTCCACGCCGCCAAAGGCGTCGACCCACACGCATGAGCGCGCCGAGACCAAAAGATAGTAACGCTGCCTGTTGCTTTAGCGTAACGTCATGATAGCTTAAAAAGCGGTGAAAAATGCGTTAAAGCTTGGACCCCAAGTGATAAGTACGTTGAATAGACGTCTTCTCTGGGAGCCGAGCGTGGCGATGAAGGCTGTATGTTGATCGTATTTTGAATGGTGACGAATCCTCAACTACTTGGCGTCATTTGTATTGATGGCGGCGATCTAAGTGAATGGAGGATTGTCTATTGTTCGGATTGGCTGGCTGTCCCTAAGTTGATCGCCGAAGTATTTTTTCACGTGACGATGAGCGAGATATTTTAAATCCCAATATTTCGTTGTGGAGGAAAGTATTATGGCGACGAAAACCTGGGTGAGCGGCAATGCCGGCGACCTCCTGATCGCGACCAACTGGACCACCAATTCGCCTCCGGGCGCCGGCGATACCGGGATCATCGGCGACGGGACAGCCGAAATCCTGCCCACGGACGTTCTTCCTTCCTTTCTCACGCTCGATCTCGGCGCGTTACAGAGCGGGATCAGTTCTGCTCCGACCTCCGTGCTTTTGGTGACCGGAGCCACTCTTCCCTCCGACCTGACGATCAACGACGTCAATAGTGGAGGAACGATCACCCAAACGGGCAGCGGTCCGGTCGAAGGCGCGGCCTTCGTCGTTTCGGGCGTCGTGACGTCGTCGGCGACGATGAATATCGGCGCCGGCGACCTGCTGGACATTGTTCCCTACACCGGTTCAGGCAATGAGTTCATCAACCAGGGCCAGATCACCCTTTCGGGCAATTCGTCCAATGACGCGGCCGTTTACGTCGGTCCTCAGCTCGGCTCGACAGGGACGCTGTCGGCGGTATACGGAAGCATCAGCGTCACGAACGGCTTTCTCGCGGCTGCGGCGACCGATATCGGCGCCGGCACGATCACGCTGAACGGAAACAGCGAGGCGCTCGCGACAGCCAATCTGCAATATACCGCCGTCGACTTCGCCGCCGCCCAAAATACGCTGGCGCTCGGGCAGACATCGCCGGGCGCGGCTTTATACGAAGCCATCGGGCAAATCAGCGGCTTTCAGCAGGGCGACGAGATCGCGCTGCTGTCGGACGGCAGCGCAGCGGCGGCTGCGGCGTCCTTCGCCTATAGCAGCGTGACTGGCGTGCTGACCGTCTTCAACGCCAGCAGCCAGACGCTCGCGACCCTGGGCATCGGGACAACTTACGGGAATCAGGGATTTTACCTTTGGCAAAATCCTTTCGTTGACGCCAATTCCGCGCTGACAACTTACACCAGCCAGTACAATGTCGCGGTTGGCGATCTCTGGACTGGCGGCGCCGGAACGACCGATTTCATGACGGCGGGGAACTGGAGCAACGGCGCGCCGGCGGCGGGCGGAAATGCGATCCTCGGCGCGGCGACCGCGGAAATCACTTTATCGGATAACCTGCCCTCGTCGCTGAACATCGCCGTGGGCGCGCACCAGAGCGGATTCACGGTCGTCCCCAGCTCTGTTCTGATCGTCTCCAACGCCACTCTGTCACCGACCCTGGCAATCGACAACATGGCCGTCGGCGGCGCTATCAGTTCCCCCAGCGCCACCCAGATCATGGGCTCGGCCCTCGTCATCGACGGGACCGTGAATTCCGGCGCGACGATCAATATCGGAGCTGGCGATTTCGAAGCTATCGTCGCCCAGACCGGCTCCGACGATTTCGTCAATCAGGGTGAGATCAAAGTGGAAGGGGTGGCTGGCAACACCGCCGTCCTCTTTTTCGGCGCAGGCTCCGGCGCGACGGGCAACCTGACCGTAACATATGGCGCGATCAACGCCAGCAACGCCTTCATCAACGCGGCCGCGGCGGATTCGGGCGCCGGAACGGTCTCGCTGAGCAACGCGGAATTGTTCGTCACGGCTGATCTGAAGGACACCGCCGTTCAGTTCGTCGGCGGCGCCTCAGGCGGCGAACTGGCCCTTGGGCAGACCGCGTCGGGCGCGGCCGCCTACCAATCCATCGGACAGATCAGCGGCTTTCAGCAGAACGATGATATCGCGTTGCTGTCGGACGGCTCCACGGCGGCGGCGCCGACGACGCTCGCCTATAATAGCGGCGTTCTGACTGTCTCCAACACGCTAGGGATGTCGGAAAGCCTCGATATCGGAACTGGTTACGCCGGCCAGACCATCTATCTGACCCAGCAAGCGAATACGACCGACAATTCGTCGACGACAAATTTTTCGATGAGGTACGACATCACCCTCGGCCAGCCCAACGGGGGAACATTGATCACATCCGAAACGATACCCGCCTGCTATTGCGCCGGCACGCTGATCGCGGCGGAGCGTGGCGAAGTCGCTGTGGAGGATCTCAAGGTCGGCGATTTGCTGCGCACGGCTTCAGGCGCGCTCCGACCGCTCAAATGGATTGGGCGGCGCGCCTATTCCGCGCGTTTCGCCCGCAACAATCCAGATCTGCTGCCGATTCGCTTCAAGGCGGGATCGCTGGCGGATAATGTCCCGGCGCGTGACCTGCTGGTGTCGCCGAAACACGCCATGTTCCTCGATGGCGTGCTGATACCCGCCGAGTATCTGGTCAATAGCGCGACGATCGTCCAGGAAAAGCCGGGCGAGGACATCCATTATTTCCATCTCGAATTCGAAACCCACGACGTGCTGCTCGCCGAAGGCGCGCCTTCCGAAAGCTTTGTCGACGACGACAGCCGCGGCATGTTCCAGAACGCGCACGAGTTCCGCGAACTTTATCCCGACGAGCGGCGCGCGGAAGCGGTCTACTGCGCGCCGCGCGTCGAGGACGGCTATGCGCTCGAACGTATCTGGCGGCGCCTCGCCGAGCGGGCGGGCGTGGCGACGGCGCCCGGGACCGACTTTGGCGCCCTCCGCGGCGCCATCGAAACCTGCGGTCTTGAAGGTGTTTCAGGCTGGGCGTCGAACGACGCATTCCCCGACGCCCCGGTCTGCCTGGATATCTTTGTCGATGGCGATTTCCTGTGCCATGCCTATGCGGACGACGCGCACGACGGCGGCGGCAAGGGCTTCCATCTGCGCTTCATGGCGCCGCTCGACCCATCCCTTCCGCATGAAATCCTGGCCCGGCGTTCGGCAGACGGCGTTGTTCTGGGCGCCGGCCTCTCGCTCGCCACCGCGCCTGCGGCGGCGTAAGCACGGCGAGCGGGCAGGCGATGACGCTCCGTGGCGATGTCGACATCGCGTCGCATGACATTGTCGAGGGGTGGGCCTGGGATCCGGACCGGCCGGACGCGTCCGTCAGCCTCGTGGTTCTGGCGGGCGGCGCGGTGCTGGGGCGCTGTCTCGCCAACCGCTTCCGGCATGATCTGCTCGAAGCGGGGATCGGGGACGGCCGGCATGCCTTCGTCCTGCAATTTCGCAACGGCCTTTCACGCGGCGAGCGCCACGCGATCGAGGTTCGGCGCGAGGAGGATGGCCTCTTCGTGCCGGGTTCGCCGAAAGTTGTCGAAGCTTCGCTGGCTTTCGACAAGGCCGCCGCCGATCATTTCGCCCGCATTCTGTCGGCCGCCGAAACGGACGAGGAGTTCGAACCGCGTCTGGCTTTCCTGCTCGATCAAACCGAGAAGCTGAGGGCCCGCTACAGTCGTCGCAGCAGCGGCCTTGCGGCGCGCGAGCGACGGCGCCGCCTCGCGCGGCAAGGCCCCGCCGAGATTTCCGCGAATATGCCGGCGCCAGGCGCGAGCCGTCCGCTCGCCCTTGTGATCGACGATCGGCTGCCCGACCTCGCCAGGGACGCCGGCTCGAAAGCGATCGTGTCGCATATCCAATCGTTGCAAAGGCTGGGCTTCGACGTCAGTTTCGCGCCGGCGGACATGGCTGGCGATGGAAGGGCGCTGGAGGCGCTCGGCGTGGATTGTCATGCCAAGCCCTGGGTCAATTCGGTCGAGGAATTGCTCGAGAGGCGGCGCGGCGCCTATCAGCTGGTCTATCTGCACCGCTTTTCGAACGCCTATTGCTATCTATCCCTTGTGCGAAGGCTGCAGCCGCGCGCGCGGGTCATCTATGGTGTCGCCGACCTCCATCACCTGCGCCTGGCGCGGGAGGCGGCGGTGGAGCAGCGCGACGATCTCGCGCGGCACAGCGAATGGCTGAAGCGGCAGGAGTTGTGGTTCGCCGCGCAGGCCGACGCTGTCGTCACCCATTCGTCGGCGGAGCGGGACATTCTTCGGCGCCACATTCCGCCCGGCAACATTTTTGTCGCGCCATGGGTCGTGGCGCCGAAGCCGACCGCGGCGCGCTTCGATCAACGTAAGGGCGTCTGCTTTCTCGCTTATTTCGGCCACAGGCCGAATGTCGACGCCGCCCAATGGCTGATCCAGACGATCATGCCGCAAGTCTGGGCGGTCGATCCCGGCGTCGTCTGTTATCTCGCGGGCCGCGACATGCCCAACCATCTGCGCCGGCTGGCGAGCGATCGGGTTGTCGTCCTCGGCGCGGTCGCCGATCTGTCCGAGCTTTTCGATCGCGTCCGCCTGACGGTCGCGCCCCTCGTCTTCGGCGCCGGGATCAAAGGCAAGGTGCTTGACAGCCTTGCGGCCGGCTTGCCCTGCGTCTGCACGCTGATCGCCGCCGAAGGCCTGGATTTTCCCGACCCGCTCGTCCGTTTCGTCGGCAAGACCGCGCCTGAACTCGCGCAAGCGATCGTCGCGCTCCACAATGATGAGAAGCTCAACGCCGAAACCGCCGCGGCCGGCCTCGATTTCATTCGCGCCTTCGCGAGCGAAAAGCGGGTCGATGCGGCGCTGGCGCGCGCGGCTGACCTGCCGCCGGACAAATAGCGCGAAAACGACGGGCCGGCAGCGGATGATGTGGCCCGCCAGGCGGGACGCAACGCGTGATCGCCGGCCTCGGAAAACCGTTGCGCGCCGATCGCGACCAATGTGCGGGCTGGAGCTTTCAGGCGAGCGCGGCCAGGGCTTGCCCGCGGGCGTCGAAGACGCCCTTCTCCGTGATGATCCCGCTGACCAGCCGGGCTGGCGTGACGTCGAAGCCCGGGTTGCGCGCCTGCGTGTCCCTGGGCGCGATCCGCACCTGGATCACTTCGCCGGAATCGGCGAGGCCCGAGATGAAGGTGACCTCATCGGGCGCCCGCTCCTCGATCGGGATCAGCCCACCTTCGGCCAGCGCGAAATCGAGGGTCGAGACCGGGGCGGCGACATAGAAGGGCAGGCCGCAGTCGCGGGCGGCGAGGGCCTTCAGATAGGTGCCGATCTTGTTGCAGACGTCGCCATTGGCTGCGATCCGGTCGGCGCCGACAAGGGCGAGGTCGATTTCGCCGCGCTGCATGAGATGGCCGCCCGCGTTGTCCACGATGAGCGTATGCGGAACCTTCTGCTGGCCAAGCTCGAAGGCGGTGAGTGATGCGCCCTGGTTGCGCGGTCTGGTCTCGTCCACGAAGACGTGGAGCGGAATGCCGGCGGCTTGCGCCTTGTAGATTGGCGCGGTCGCGGTGCCCCAGTCGACCGTGGCGAGCCAGCCGGCGTTGCAATGGGTGAGGATGCGCACGGGTTGGCCGCGGCGCTTTTCCGCCGCCGCGCGAATCAGCGCCAGACCATGTTCGCCGATTGCTTCATTGCAGGCGACGTCCTTCTCCGCGAGATGCTTGGCGAAGGCGAAGGCGGCGTCGCGGCGCAGGGGCTCCGGCATGGGGCCGAGGAAGGTGGTCATGCGCGCCAGCGCCCAGGCGAGATTGACCGCGGTCGGCCGCGTGGCGCGCAAGATCTCGGCAGCCTTGCTCATGGTTTCATCCGACTGATCCGCGCGCATCGCGAGGGCCATCCCGTATGCCGCGGTGACGCCGATCAGCGGCGCGCCGCGCACTTGCATGTCCCTGATGGCGCGGGCGGCGTCCGCGAGCTCGCGCAGCAGGACGGTTTCGACCGCGTGGGGCAGGCGGGTTTGGTCGATGATGAAGACGCCCTCGCCATTCGGGTCAGGCCAGATGGCCGTGCGTTTTTTTCCGTCAATCAGCATGGCTGTATCCTTCTGGCGCGCGCCGGTCTCTCGCCGCCCGGCGGCTCGATGTGGAGGGAGTTCGCGATCTTGCCGTTGCGCAGGACGAGGAGCGTGCCTGGCTTGATCGACGTCCAGACTTCGTCGCTGGTGAGAGGCCCGGTGGCGACCACGGTCACGCAATCGTCGGGGCCGGTCTCCTCGGCGAAATTCACCTTGCGGTCCTCGTCAATTAGCGTCGCTTCGCCGAAGGGCGCGCGCCGGGTGAGGCAGGCAAGTTTTTTTCCGCAAAAGGCGTAAAGGCTGCGGCTGTCGCTGAGCAGCATGTTGAACACGCCAAGACGCGCCAGCCTTGTGCTGAGCTGGAGAATTTCGTGGTCGAGCTTCTGGCGCGGCGGCAGGGCCGTGAATCGCGCGCGAAGCTGATCGAGCATCCAGCAGAACGCGTATTCACTGTCCGTCGCGCCGATCGGCGCATAGAAATCGAGGGGCAGACTCCTCACGCCTCGCAATTGGCCGTTGTGGGCGAAGGTCCAGACGCGCCCCCAGAGTTCGCGCGAGAAGGGATGGGTGTTGGCGAGGGCGACGGGACCGCGATTGGCCTGGCGGATATGGGCGATGACCGTGCGGCTTCGGATCGGATGGCCGCTGAGGAAGCGCGCGATGTCCGAACTCGCGGCCGGCTCTGGATCGTGGAAGGCGCGGGCCGCCCGGCCCTCATAGAAGGCGACGCCCCAGCCGTCGCGGTGCGGCCCGACGCCGCCGCCGCGCCGCGCGAGACCGGCGAAGGAAAAGCGAATATCGGTCGGGACATTCGCGCTCATTCCAAGGAGTTCGCACATGTGGATCGGTGTTGAAAAGACTATGCGTCCGGCATAGCGCAAGGCCCTCGCCTACGCCAAGCCGATTTTCGCGCGACGCGGAGCCGTTGGGAAAAGCCCGCGCGAAAAGGACAGCATTCGTGATGTCAATTTGCCCGCTCCAGAAGTCCCGCAATCTTCTTGAGTCCGGCGCGCGGTTTCACGGAAGCGGGAGCCTGTGTCCGCGAGAAGAACTGAGAATCCTCCTGAAGAATGGAGCCGCAAGCCATATCCTCGAAAGCGTTGGTGTTTTGAAAATGCGGGACGCCCCGAACGGATATCGAACCTCTCCAGTTCCGCGTTCGAGGAGCCGAAAAGGCTTCGACGGCTCACACGGCTGGCATCGCTACGGAGAGCAATGCTTATTGTGCGCGGCGCGAAACGCCACGGCCGCCGACAACTCACGATTTTCTGGATTTATGGTACCGCCACCCCGGCTCGAACGGGGGACCTCTAGATCCACAATCTAGC
>JAJXYV010000099.1 GCA_021780435.1 Pseudomonadota bacterium | reverse complement strand
AAGGCGGCGGCGACGCCGCGCCCATTGGCGACGCCGCCCGCCGCGATCACCGGAACCTTCACCGCCGCCACGACCTGCGGCAGCAAGGCGAACAGGCCGGGCTGGGCGTCCACGTCCTCGGTCAGGAACATGCCGCGATGGCCGCCCGCCTCGCGCCCCTGCGCGATGATGGCGTCAACCCCGCGCCGCTCCAGCCACAAAGCCTCGGCGACTGAAGTGGCGGAGCCAAGAATTTTGGCGCCGACGCCGCGCACGCGGCGTAGAAGCTCGTCCGAAGGCAGGCCGAAATGGAAGCTCACCACCGGCGGGCGCATGTCCTCGACCAGCGCGCAAAAGTCCTCGTCGAAAGGCTTGCGCTGGGGGCTCGGGGCCTGCTCGGCCGCGTCGAGGCCAAATTCGCCATAGAAGGTCGAGAGCAGGTCGCGCCAGCGCGCGAGAGCGTCGGGGTCTGGCTGCGGCGACACATGGGCGAAGAAATTGACATTGAAGGGCGCCGAAGTGGCGGCGCGGATCGCGCCGATCTGCGCGCGCGCCTGCTCGAGGCTGAGCATGGCGCACGGCAGGGAGCCAAGCCCGCCCGCCTCGCAGACCGCGATGGCCATGCGGGCGTCCTGCGCGCCGGCCATCGGCGCCTGGATGATGGGAAGACGTGAATACATGGCTCCTCTCCTCACTGGGCCGGCATGCCGTTGAATTGCGCGACGAAGCGCCATTCATTCGGTCCGGGATTGTCGCGCAGCGCCCGGACCCGGTCGACCAGGATCTCGTCGGCGTCGGTCGCGAATTTCTCCATCGCCTCCTTGATGAAATCGTCGAGCGGCATGGCCCGCGGCTCGTCGCGCGACCCCATCATGCCGGTCCGCACCCAGGGAGGCGCCAGCTCCAGCACCCGCACCGACGTCCCAGCGAGGCGGACGCGCAGCGACATCGTCCAGGAATGGAGCGCCGCCTTGGTCGCCGAATAGACCGCCGCATGGGCGAGCGGCGTGAAGGCGAGACCCGAGGTGACATTGACCACCACCGCGTCGGGCCGTGTCTTCAGATGTTCGATCAGCGCCGAGGTCAGGCGGATCGGCCCGAGCAGATTGGTCTCGACCGTCGCAAGCGTCTTCTGATCGTCCATCCGCGCGCCGGTCCCGTCGCCCGGCATCACGCCCGCATTATTGATGAGGACATTGAGGTCGGGGTGCTTCTTCACCAGCCAGGCGGCGACCCGTTCGATGCTCGCCGGATCGCGCATGTCGATCTCGTGAAAGATCATGCCCTGGCAGGCGTCCGCCGTCTCCATCAGCGGCGCCTGCCGCCGTCCGGCGATGATCACCTTGTTGCCGAGCGCGTGGAAGGATCTGGCGAGCGCCTGACCAATCCCGGAGCCGCCGCCGGTGATGAAGATCGTATTGCCGGTCATGTTCATGTGTCGTCCCTCGAGGCGCCCGGCGATGATCGAACTTGACCGCGGCGCTTGCAAGTCGCGCCGTTCCGCATTACGCCGAAAGAATAAGAAATGAGGAGCGCGCCTTGGAACATTCCCTCATCGAAACGCTGAAACGGAAGGCCGCCGAACGCGCCGCCTCGCTGGTCCGTTCCGGCATGAAGCTCGGCCTCGGCACCGGCTCGACGGCGGCCCATTTCGTCGACTGCATTGGGGAAATGGCCCGCGACGGCCTCGACGTGGTCTGCGTGCCAACCTCCGAGCGCACCCGCGCCCAGGCCGAAGGCTGGGGCCTGCGGCTCTCGACGCTGGACGAGACGCCGGACCTCGACCTCACCGTCGACGGCGCCGATGAATTCGATTCGAAGCTCCGCCTCGTCAAGGGCGGCGGCGGCGCCCTGCTGCGCGAAAAGATCGTCGCCGCGGCCTCGAAGCGCATGGTGGTCATCACCGACGCCAGCAAGGAAGTCGCGCAACTCGGCCGGTTCAAGCTGCCGGTCGAGGTCGACCGTTTCGGCCTCAACGCGACGCGCCGCCATATCGAGGAGGCCGCCCGCGCCTGCGGCTGCCAAGGCCCGGTCGTGCTTCGCAAGGACCAGGACGGCAAGGACTATCTGACCGATGGCGGCCATCCGATCTTCGATTGCGATTTTCGCGTCATTCCCGATCCCGACACCCTTGCCCTCGCGCTGAACGCCATTCCCGGCGTGGTCGAGCATGGCCTGTTCATCGGCATGGCGAGCGCGGTGGTCGTCGCCGACAAGGGCGGGATCAGGGTCGTCGGCAAGTTGGAAGGCTGAGCCATATTTCGGGGAATAAGCCGATGAGCGAATTCGAGACCGACCTTTTCGTCATCGGCGCCGGCTCCGGCGGAGTGCGCGCCGCGCGCATCGCCGCCACCCACGGCGCGAAAGTCATGATCGCGGAGGAATTCCGCATCGGCGGGACCTGCGTGATCCGGGGCTGCGTGCCGAAAAAGCTCTATGTCTACGCCTCGCGCTTCGCCGACGAATTCGCCGACGCCCAGGCCTTCGGCTGGCGGCTGGCGCACAAGCCCGAATTCGACTGGCAAAAGCTCGTCGCCGCCAAGGAAGGCGAGATTTCCCGCCTCTCCCGCATCTACGAGGCCAATCTTCTCAAAGCGGGCGTCGATATCCTCCAGGAACGCGCCGAGATCCTCGGCCCCCACGAGGTGCGCCTCGTGCAGAGCGGCCGCGCCATCACGGCGCGGCACATTCTCGTCGCCACCGGCGCCAGCCCGCAGATGCTGCCCGCTATTCCCGGCGTCGAACACGCGATCAGCTCGAACGAGATCTTCGACCTGCCAAAATTCCCGCGCCGCCTCGCAGTCGTCGGCGGCGGCTATATCGCGGTGGAGTTCGCCAGCATTTTCGCGCGGCTCGGCGCCCATGTGACCCTGCTGTTCCGCGCCGACAACGTCCTGCGCGGCTTTGACCAAACCCTGCGCGAGGGCTTGCGCGACGCGCTCGCCGAGGCCGAAGTGGACCAGCGCTTCGGCGTCCTGCCCACCGAAATCGTCAAGACCGGCGACGACTTCGAGCTTGGCCTCTCCGACCACAGCCGCCTCCATGTCGATCAGGTGCTGATCGCGACCGGCCGCGCGCCGCACACCAAAGGCCTCGGGCTGGAAAAGGCCGGCGTCGAAACGGATGCCGACGGCGCGATCAAGGTCGACGCGCGCAACACGACCAATATCCCGTCGATCCATGCCGTCGGCGACGTCACCAATCGCGTCAACCTCACGCCGGTCGCCATCCGCGAGGGCCATCTCTTCGCCGACCGCCTGTTCGGCGGCGGCGCGCCGGAGGTCGATTACGATCTCATCCCCACCGCGGTCTTCACCACGCCGGAGATCGGCACGGTCGGCCTGACCGAGGCCGAGGCGCGCGCGACCCACGATTGCGTCGACATCTACCAGACCTCGTTCCGCCCGATGAAGGCGACGCTCGCTGGCGGCGCCGAGAAGGTGATCATGAAGATCGTCGTCTGCGGCGAGAGCGATCAGGTGCTGGGCGTGCATATCATGGGCGAGGGCGCGGGCGAAATGGCGCAACTGTTGGCGATCTCGCTGCGACTCGGCGCGAAAAAGGCCGATTTCGACGCCACCATGGCGCTGCATCCGTCCGCCGCCGAGGAACTGGTCACCTTGCGCAACCGCACCGCGCGCCACACCCGCGACGAGGATTAACGCGGATGTGCGGGCGCTTCGCGATCACGTCGCCGCCCGAAGCTGTCCGCGCCTATTTCCGTTATGTCGAACAGCCCAATTTTCCGCCGCGCTACAATGTCGCGCCGACCCAGCCGATCCCGATTATCACGGCGCAGCGGGAGAGCGAGGGCGTCGCGCGCCATTTCCAACTCGCGCGCTGGGGCTTCCTGCCCGGCTTCGTCAAGGATCCGAAGGACTTTCCGCTGATCATCAACGCCCGCGCCGAAACGCTAGCGCAAAAGCCGAGCTTTCGCGCCGCGCTCCGTCGCCGGCGCTGCCTCGTGCCCGCCGACGCCTGGTACGAATGGCGCGCCCTTGGCAAGGGCGCGAAAACGCCCTACCTGCTGCGCCGGCGCGGCGGCGGCCCGATGGGCTTCGCCGGCCTCTGGGAGACTTACGCCGATCCTTCCGGCGGCGAGATCGACACAGTCTGCATCGTCACGACCACCGCCAATGGCGCGACCGTCGCCATCCACGACCGGATGCCCGCCGTGCTGGAGCCGGAGGATTACGACGCCTGGCTGAATCCCGACGAAACGGCGCCCCCGCCGCTGCGGCTCCTGCGCCCGGCCGCCGACGACGCAATCGAATTCTTCGCCGTTTCGTTGCTGGTCAATCGCGTCGCCAATGACAGACCGGAGATTCAGGCTCCGGCTTGACGCGCGCGTAACAAAGGAGAAAGCGGCAAGGTCTTAAATGAGCTGATCCCTTTCGCACGGACCCCGCGTTGATGTTTCTGTTCGCCGGCCTGTTCTCGATCCTCGGCGTCCTCGGGTTCTTCCTCGCCCTTGACGCGCGCGGGCGCATGAAGAAGATCGACATTGCCCTGCGCGTGCTCGAATCCGAAATGCGCGCCTTGCGCGCCCGGATCGAAAGCATTTCCGCGCCGTCGTCGGCGCAAGAGGCGCCGCCGCCTGCAGCGGTCGCGCACGCCGAGCCTCCGCCTTGGGCCGAGCCGACGCCTGAGCTCGCGCCGGGAGTCGAAGAGCCCCATCCCACCCATCCTGCGCCGCCGCCTGCGCCCGAAACATTGGAGCAGAAAATCGGGACGCGATGGGCGGTCTATGTAGGCGGCCTCGCTTTGGCGTTCGGCGGCCTGTTGCTGGTGCGCTACGCCTTCGAACAGGGCTGGTTCGGCCCGGGCGCCCGCGTCCTGCTCGGGCTCGCCCTGTCCGCCGCCCTCATCGGCGCGGGCGAATTCCTGCGTCGCCGCGAAAAGCTGGAAGGCGCGCCAACCCCTACGCCCGCCGTACTCACCGCCGCCGGAGTCACGGCCGGTTTCGGCGCGATCTACGCCGCCCACGCGCTTTACGGCTTCATCGGCCCGTCCCTCGCCTTTGCCGCGCTCGGCGTCTTCGGGCTTGGCGCGATGTTCGCGGCTTATTGGCACGGCCCCGCCATCGCCGGCTTCGGGCTCGCCGGCGCGCTGGCCGCGCCGCTTCTCGTCGAATCGGCGGAGCCGAGCCCCTGGCCGCTCCTGACCTACGTCGCCATCGTCGCGGCTTCCGCCTATGGGCTGGCCCGGTTGCGGCAATGGGCCTGGCTCGCGCTCGCCGCCGCCTTCGGCGCGGCGATCTGGGGGCTGGGCCTTGCCTTCGGCCGCATGCCGGACTTTCCGCAAGCCGCCGAGATCCATTTCGTCCTGCAGACCGCGCTGGCCTGTTTCGCCTTCGCCCTCGACCGCGCGCCCTTGGCCGCGAGCCCCCGCGTGCGGACAATTCTCGCCCAGGCGGCGCCCCTCGGCTTGGCTCTTGTCGCAACTTTCGCGCTGGCGATCTGCGCCAATCGCGGAGCCTTCGACCTTTTGTGGACACTGAGCGCGATGGGGCTTGTGGGCGCGCTCGCGGCCACCGGCGCGGCGCGGCCGGCGCTTGCGCCCGGCCTCCTGGCCGGCGCGGGATTGGCCGCGCTTTATCTGCTCCTGCTATGGCCGACCGAAACCACCGGTTTCGACCTTTACGAAGCCCCGCCGGCTCTGCCGTTTCGGTTCGAATTCTTCGCGGCGTCGAGCGCCGCAGCGGTTGGCGGTTTCGCCGGCCTTGGCCTGTGGCGCAGAGCCGAGAGTCCGAAATGGGCGGCGAACGTGCTCGCGGCGAGCGCCGCCGTGGGGCCGCTTTCGCTTCTGACCATCGTCTATCTGCGGCTGACCTGGGCCGCGACCAGCCCGCCGCTGGCCCTGGTCGCGCTCGCCCTCGCTCTGGCCTTCCTCACGGCGGCCAAGGCGTTCCGCAACCGCGACGCGCACGACTCGCACGATCGCCTTGCCCTCGGCGCCTTTGCCGCCGCGACCCTCGCCGCGCTCGCCCTCGGCCTGACCTTCGTTCTCGATCGCGGCATGCTCACCGTGGCTTTGGCGCTTTCAGCGCTCGGCGCGGCTTTTGTCGAATCCCGCCTGAATATCCCCGCCTTGCGCCAGGCGGTCGCAGCGGCCGGCGTCATCGTCGCCGCGCGTCTCGCCTGGGACCCGAGCATCGTCGGCTACGACCTCGGAACGACGCCCATCGTCAACTGGTTGCTCTGGGGCTATGGCGTCCCGGCGCTATCCTTTGGCCTTGCCGCGCGTATGCTTGCCCGCAACGGCGGCGTGGACAAGGCGACCCAGATCGCGGAAGCCCTGGCCGCGATTTTCGCCGCCCTGCTGGTCTTCTT
>JAJXYV010000137.1 GCA_021780435.1 Pseudomonadota bacterium | reverse complement strand
CGTCCTCGCCAAGGACCCCAAAGCCCCCCAGGCCCAGCCCTATCTCGCCATGGCCCAGCAAATCAAAGAAACCCTCAACCACGCCCCAGCCAAAAAAGCCCCCAAATTCGCCGTGGAATAAGGCGGAAAGAGCCCGCCGCCTCGTGCGGCGGGCTTTGTTTACGGGGAAGCTCTTTATTCCGGCGGGTGCGGAAAACCCCTCATCCGTCGCGCGCGGCAGGCGTTTCCTTAAAGCGTGGACGGCTTGGCCGTGGCCTCGGCGCGGGCCTGGGCGATGGCGGATTTGAAGGTGTCGTAGTCGAGATAGCCATTAGCCTTGAAGGACCCGATGATGAAATCGGGCACGCCTTCGAAGCCGAGGGCGTCGGCCTGGGCGACATTGCGCTTGATGAGGGCGTCGATCTCGGCGCCGTGTTTTTCGAGGTCGGCTTTTAGCCGCGCGATGTCCACGCCCGATGAGGCGATGGCGTCCTCCATCATGGGTTGCGGATTCCGGCGGCCGGGAACGCGCATCAAGGCGTTGTGGACCTTGAGATAGGCCCCCTGATATTTCGCCGCCAGCGCCATGCGCGCGCCGAAGACCGAAGCCTCGGTGAGGACCGGGGTGTCCTTGTAGACGAGCTTGACGCCGCTGTCGGTGGCCAGGACGCGCTCGAGTTCGGGAACCGATTTCTTGCAATAGGGGCAGTTGTAATCGAGGAAGGCCACGATCGTCACATCGCCCGCCGGATTGCCCGCGACCGGCGCCTCGGGATCGTTCGTGATCGTGTCGAGGGTCATTCTCTGGGCGTGGGCGACGCCGGACACCAGCGCCGGTCCGGTGGCGAGGGCGGCGAGGATGGAACGGCGGGTCAGCGAAGAAGGCGTCATCGGGGCCGGCTTTCGGTTCTTGGTCGTCCGTCTCATATGGACCGGGAACGCCAAAAGAAAAAGAGGACGTTCCAGCAAGGAAGGAACGTCCTCAAGTGGCCTGAAGGCGGGGTAGAGGGGAGGAACCCGGAAGCCTTTCAGGATTTCAAACGGTTCGGTTCGTCTTCGGCCAGATAGGCGGCCTCCGCTTTCGACAGCGGGATCGTGTCGTAGCCGGTGATCATCGTCTTGATGTAATGGAGCGGCGTCTTGCCGGTCGTCGTCATGTAGATGTGGATGATCACGAAAATGCTGATCAGATAGGCCGCGGCGAGATGGATGAAGGCCACGATCTCGAGCGCATGCGTCCCCGCCGCCATTTTCGCCCACAGCGGATAGGTCAGATAGACGATGCCGGAGGACCATAGCGCCGGGCCGATGACGACCATGAACCACAGATAGGCCAGCGACTGGAGGGCGTTCTGCTTGCGCTTCAGCGTCTTGGTATAGGGATGCGGCGCGCCCGCCAGAATGCCCCAGGCGTAGAATTTCAGGATGGCCGGCAGGCTCGCCAGTTTGGGCAGATATTGCCGCCACTGGCCGGTGGTGAAATGCCAGAAGGTCGTGAAGGCCCACAGCACGATCAGGGCGATCGCCGCCCAGGAATGGATCTGCACGGCCAGTTTGTAGCCCAGTGGCAGCAGGCCGTGGATGGAAAAGCCCGTGAAGGCCAAAGTGAAGATCAGCGCGGCTTGAGACCAGTGCCAGAACCGCTCGTAGCGGCTGTAGATCATCACCGTGCGCTTGGGCTCTTCCTTGTCGATGAAATCGCTGGTCGCGACGGCGGTCATTTGGCCTCTCCCTTGTTCTTCTTGTTCATCGCGACGCGCAAGCCGCCATGGACGGCGACGCCAGCCAGCGTCAGGCCAAGGCCGGCGAGGCCCAAGAAATCCATCCAGCCGAAACGGCTGTAGCCGGGCATGTAAATTCCGGGAACGCCGGCGAGGCGGCTGTCGCGCGCGTGGCACGCGGCGCATTTGAGCGCCTCTTCCTTGGGCGCGACCATATGGGTGATCGGCCAGTTGGAAACGGTGGGCAGGAAGCCGATCTCGCCGGAGAAGGGCCGGTTCTCCATCTTCATTCCCGCGGCGATGGATTTCCTGATATTGAAATTGCCCCAGAACGCGGTGTCGTCGGCGCCCCACAGGTGGTTGAAGACGAGCGTCTTGTTGCCCGCGTCATAGGGCATGTTGGTGTGCATTTCCTTGAACGGCCAGATGCGCGACCTGGGATCCGTCCAGCCGCCCTGCGGATCGTTGATCGGCGTGACCGGCTTGCTCGTGTCGATCTTGCTGTCGGCGAGCGTGTAGATCATCTCGCCGTTGAACCATTTATAGGTCGGCGTGAGGTTCTCGCCCCATTTGAAGTCGCCCTTGATCGACCAGTAGGTATGGCGCTTCTCGCCATTGCCTTGGGTATATTCTTCCTCGTAATAGCCGGCGCCGTTGACCATCTTGCCGGCCGTGCTCCAGTCCCAATCAGTGATGGTGGCGACGCCGCCGCGCGCGATTTTCGGAATATGGCAGGTCTGGCAGGCAATGCGCTCGGCGTGGGCGTCGAGCTGGTAGCCGATCAGGCTCGGCTTGGGATGGGGGGCCGCGCCGTGGCAGGATTCGCAGGTCGCGACGTCGCGCCGCTGGCCGGGTTTGCCCACGCCGCCCTCATCCTTGGCTGCCATGTCGTAGCGGCTGCCGGCGATCTTGTGGTCCTTGGAGAGGTGACATTCGGAGCAGGAAAAATTCTGGCCCTGCTCCGACATGTGCACGTCGAGCGCCTCGGAGGGACGGATGAGCGAGGAATCGAGGTCGCCATGCTTGACGCCGTCGCCGCCGCCGCCGTTGAAATGGCAGGTTCCGCAGTTCTCGCGGCCCGGCAGGCCGACATGCTGCGCGACCTCGGCGAAATTGATCGGGTCGCGGCCCTCGAACATCGCGGCGCAGGCCGAGTTTCCGCGCGTCGGCGGCAGGCGGTAATATTTTCCGGTGCGGTCGTGGCAGACCAGGCAATCAACGCTGTCCTGCTTGTTGAAGGCGTATTCTTCGTTCGCCTTGACGCCGTTGCCGATATGGCAGACGCCGCACATGCCCTCGTTGTCCTTGGCGTTGGTGCAGAAATTATTGATGACGTTTTCCTTGCCGAGGTGCTGCCCCGTGCGCGGATTGACGTAATCCCAGGTCCAATGGATCGTCTTCTTGATATGGGCTTCGGCCTCGGTGTGGCAGGTCGCGCAAGCCTTGGTCACAGCCGCGCTGTCGGCGAAGGGGCCCTTCAGCGCCTCGAATTTGGAATGATCGGCCGTCGTGCCGAGCACGGGGCCGAAGGCCTGGTTCAGGACCGGCGGCGGAGGCGGCGGGGGCGCCTCCATCTTCTGATATTTGGCGGGCGGCGGCGGCGGCGAATCCGTCTTCTGGAACTTTTCCTGAGCCATCGCCGCGGTGACGCCGAGGAGGAGCGCGAAGCCTGCGGCCGTGAAGAATCGTGCATGCGCGGTCATGGGCGTTTCATTCTCCCGAGCCGGATTGGCGATTGATTGGCCATTATTCCGACGCCGACCTTGGGGCCGGTTTTAAGTTGTAAAATTTATGAAGCTTTACCTGCGGCCTTGTCAAATGTTCAAGACGAATAAATCTTTGCCTGCGGCGTTTCGCCGCGCGGGAATTCCGACCGAATCATAAGTAAGACACTGAGTCTATAAAAAGTTGTGTCGCAACCCGCGATCCCCTTGCCGCGCGTCCGCGCTTTAAGTTATAAACAATATAAATCTTTTATGGGGGCTTTCATGATCAAGAGCGCGGCTGCGGGTTTGGGCTTTTTCATCCTGTGCGGACCGGCTTTCGCGGACGAGGCGGCGCTGAAGGCGCAGGCCGCCGATCTGGTCGCGCGCTATGCGCAGGCGCTCAAGACCGCCCTCGGCGGCGCCATGGAGAAGGACGGCCCGATGGGCGCGCTCGACGTCTGCCGCAGCGCCGCGCCGAAAATCGCAGCCGATCTTTCGACGAGCAGCGGCTGGTCGGTGGCGCGCACCAGCCTGAAGCCGCGCAACGCGGCGTCCGCGCCGGACGACTATGAGCGGAAGGTCATGGAGTCGTTCAATGCCCGCATCGCCCAGGGCGAGAAGGACGGCGATCTGGTCAGCGCCAAGATCGTCGAGGACCATGGCGGCAAGGTCTTCCGCTTCATCAAGGCGATTCCGACCGGAGAAGTTTGCCTGACCTGCCATGGCGAGAATGTTTCGCCGGAGTTGAAGCAGAAGATTTCGCAGCTCTATCCCAACGACCAGGCGACCGGATTCAGGGTTGGCGACATGCGCGGCGCCTTCACATTGAAGAAGCCTCTTGGTACTTCAACGCCTTGAGCGGGCGCCTCGCCGTTCGCCATTCCAAAAAGGCTCCATGATGTCACACTGGAAGCGAAACGCCTTTCTCTGGTCCTGCTGCCTCGCCCTTGTCCTCGCGCCTGCGGCGTTCGCGCAGGAAACGCCGGCGCGGCCGGCGCTTCATATCGATGTTCCCGTCGATGTGAAGCCGTCGCGCGTCGTCTTCAACATGGATCACCTGGCTTTCGCCGGCGACCAGCCGATCGGGCTGAAGCACATGCAGATCCTGACCCAGACCTATCGCGAGCGGCAAACGCCGCTTGAAGTCGTCGCCATCTTCCATAGCGCGGCCGGCTACATGGTGCTGAACGATGAGGCCTATAAAAGGGTGCGCAAGTCGGACATTGGCAACCCCTACAAGGCGCAAATCCGCGCCCTGCAGGAACAGGGGGTCCAGTTCGAGGAATGCGTCGTCACCATGAAGGTCAATGGCTGGACCAACGCCGATCTTCTGCCCGGCGTGAAGGTGAACGCCGGCGCCAACCTGCGCCTGATCCAGCTCTCGCAGCAGGGCTATGTGGTCCTGCATCCCTGAGGCGCAAGCCGCCGGTCATTGAAGGGGAAGGGTTCCGGGCGTCGCCTTTTCGACCGTGAAGGTCACGGGCATGACGCCGGCCTTTTCGAAGGTCAGGTCGATCTCGAAAGTCTCGCCGGCGACGAGCGGCTTCTTCAGGTTGCGCAGCAGGACGTGATAGGCGCCGGGACTGAACACGACCGTCCCGCCCGCGGGAATGTCGATGTTCACCAGTTGGCGCAGGTTCGGCACGCTGTCGAAGATGCGGAAGCCGCTGACCTCGGCGCTGCGCGCGACGTCGCTCTTCGCGCCGACGAGATGGTCGACCTCGCCCGAATTGTTGACGATGGTCATGAAGGCGCGCCCGACCACGGCTTTCGGCGGCGTCGCGAGCGCCCAGGGATGCTCGACGGAAATTCCCGCCGCGCGAGCGCTTGCCGTCCCGAACAGCAGGACGCCAAGAAAGAAGGCGCACAGGACGCAAGGGGCGGCGCGGGGATGCGATTTCATGAACGGTTCCAGCGCAGGGGCGGGTCGCTGGCGCAAAAATGAAGAAAGGCGCCCGCGAAGCCAATCGAAAACGCCGGTCTGCTTCACTGTGACGCGCCGTTCCCGGCGCATCGCAATGTCGGGGCAACCGCCTTCGGACGGCGGATGGCGGCGATCACGCGGCGCGAAGGGCGCCGAGGAAGCCGTCGACTTCGCTGCGCAGCGTTTCCGCCTGATGGGCGAGCTGGTCGGCGGCGCCCAGCATCCGGCTTGAGGCGCCGGACGAGCTTTGCGCCGATTCGAGCACGCCGCCGATATTCTCGGCGACCTGCTGTGCGCCCTGCGAGGCGTGCTGGACATTGGCCGCGATCTCCTTCGTGGCCTCGCCCTGCTGATAGACGGCTTCGGCGATGCCTTGCGCGATCGTGTTGGCGCGCTCGGTGGTGCGGGCGATGGTCGAGATATTCTCCGCCGCGCGCTGGGTGGTCGCCTGGATGTCGTTGATCTGGGCGCCGATCGCCGCCGTGGCCTTGGCGGTCTGTTCGGCCAGGGTCTTGACCTCCTGGGCGACGACGGCGAAGCCGCGGCCGGCTTCGCCCGCGCGGGCCGCCTCGATCGTGGCGTTGAGGGCCAGCATGTTGGTCTGGCCGGCGATATCCGCGATCATGTTGACGATGCCGCCGATGCGCTCCGCCGAGAGCGCCAACTCGCTCATCTGCTGGTCCGTCCGCTCGGCCTGGCTCGCCGAATCGCCGGCGATCTCCCGGGATTCCCGGGCCTGGGCGTCAATCTCCCGCACCGAATAGGTCAGTTGCTCGGTCGCCGAGGCGACCGAGGCGATATTGCTCGACGAGGCTTCGGAAGCTTCCGCGACCGCCTTGGCCTGGGTGGCGGTCTCGATGGCGGCGTCGCTCAGGATGCGCGCCGAGTTGCGGAAATCCTCGGAGGCGCGAAGCACGCCGGTCAGGATCGTCCGGACCTTGCCTTCAAACTGGTCGGCGAGTTGCGCCGCGATCTGCCTCTTCTGGGCCTCCTGGCTGGCGCGCGCCGCGGCCGCCTCACCCTCGAG
>JAJXYV010000231.1 GCA_021780435.1 Pseudomonadota bacterium | reverse complement strand
CGGCGGCGCAAGGCGTCATAGACCAGCGAAGCGATTGCGGCGCGGTCCTTCGATCCCGCGAATCGATGGGCGAGGCCCCAATCCTTCAGCGCGTCGGCGGCAGGCCGGCGGCGCGTTTCGAGATCGTCGAGCACTTCGATCGCGGCGGCGATCCGGGCGGAGGGATGCATGTCGGGCCTGGCTAAAGGATGATGAACTGCGGCAGACAGGCCGCCGCCCAATGGGCGACCGTCGTTTCACAGTCGGAACGCCCAGGCAAGGTGGAATCGGCAAATCGCAAAACCTGCGGATCGCCGGGGGCTTTCCGACAGCCCGCAGAAAGGCGTCCTCGCCATTGCGCCAGCCACGCCGGTGAATATCGCCCGCCGCCCATTTTCCGCCATAACTCGCGACGAATGGATGCGATGCGCATAAGATCGCGCGACCGCCACGGACACGGACAATGTCGCAATTGACGCGAGCGGTTCTTCAACCGCGTCCTGTCATCGCGCGCCTGCTCGCCAAGGAGAAACCATGCAACGGGTCAAATTCCGCTCGATCGAGCCGCGCCTGCAACCCCGCCGCGTCAAGATGCCCGTGCCGGGCTGGGCGGGCGACCCGCAACCGCGTGCGAATGGCTCGCACGAACAGCCCTGGCATTGCACGCCCTTTTCCGAGATGGCGAAATATGGGATCGAGATCCTCTATCCCTACGACGCCGAAATTCGCGTCTCGGCGCTCAACGGGCGTTTCGCCTTTGACGGCGATTTCGGCCCGCCGCCCGACGGCAATCGCTCGTGGCCTCCGTTTCGCCCCTTCGGCGAGGGTTTCTATACCTTTCAGCTCTTGCTGGACTTGAAGCCCGAGCCCGGGTTCGCCACCCGCATCGATCCCCATCCGCGCTATTTCACCGACCCTACCGACACGACGCCGCTCGCCGTGCCGGCCATTATCCGCAATTGGTGGCCGATGATCTATTTCATCGTCTTCAAGACGCCTCCTGAGGGACGAACCCATATTTTCCGTCCCGGAGAACCTATGGCGCAGTTCACTTTCGTTCCCGACGAGCCCGATTTTGTCCTTGAGCCGATGGGGGAAGACGAGGCGGCCGAGCGGGAATTGCAATCCCGACGCATCTACGAGAGCCGCAGCACCCTTGGCGTCGACAGCCAGTGGCTGTCGACGACGAACACGGTGTTCGACGCCACCTATCGCCGCCTGCACGGCGCCATACGGGGCGCAGCGTCGCAGCGCGCCGATGATGAGCAACCGGAATGAGGCGTCACGGCGCGGCGCGCCGAAACGCTCATTGGCCTCCCCATCCGCCGCCCTGCCAGTGATGGTGGTGATGGTGATGGTGGTGGTGGTGATAGTACCGCGGATACCACTGAGGCTGCTGATAATAGTCGTGATGATGGTGGTGATGGTGGTGGTAATAACCGCCGCCATTGCCCCAATATTGCGCCAGCTGCACTTTCACCGGCGCTTTCTGCTGCGACGCCTGCTCACGCGCGGCCGCGTCGGCCGCCTTGAGCGCCTCCGCGGCATTGGGAATGGGCTTCAGGAGTTCCGCATAGGCGTTCGCGCGCGACGTCGGCTGCGCGGGAACCGCCGCATGAGCCGCAGCCAGCGAAGACACCGCCAGAACGCCGGCCAGTCCGGCAGCTTTCCTGTCCATTTTCCACCTATGCCTGCTGAAGCGACTGAATCACCGGCGCATATCGCGTTGCGCCGCATGAGATGAGTCGCTTGGGTTTGGGGCCGACTTGTGGCCCGGATCGCGAGCGCCGAAACCCGTCGGGAATTCCGCGCGAAGACCAACTATATCACCACGCGCCTCCGAAGGCACGCCGGTCCGGCCTGTTCCGACCCTCATAGCCCCGTCGGGTAATTCGGGCTTTCGCGCGTGATCGAGACGTCATGAACGTGGCTTTCGCGCAGGCCGGCGTTGGTGATGCGCACGAATCGTGCGCGGCTCTGGAATTCGGGGATCGTCGGCGCGCCGACATAGCCCATGGCCGCACGCAGGCCGCCCGCGAGCTGGTGCAGGATCGGGCCAACCGGGCCACGATAAGGCACTTGTCCTTCAATGCCTTCCGGGACCAATTTCATCTGATCCTTGATGTCCTGCTGGAAATAGCGGTCCGCCGAACCGCGCGCCATGGCGCCGACCGAGCCCATGCCGCGATAAGCCTTGAAGGAGCGGCCCTGATAGAGGAATACCTCGCCGGGCGCCTCTTCCGTGCCCGCGAGCAGCGAGCCGATCATCACCACGTCCGCGCCCGCTGCGATCGCCTTGGCGAGATCGCCGGAATATTTGATTCCACCGTCGGCGATCACCGGCACATTGGCCTTTTTCGCCTCGGAAGCGGCCTCAAGCACCGCCGTGAGCTGGGGCACGCCGACGCCTGCGACGATTCGGGTGGTGCAGATCGAGCCAGGGCCGATGCCGACCTTGATGGCGTCGGCGCCCGCGTCGATCAGCGCCTTGGCGCCCTCGGCGGTGGCGATATTGCCGGCGACGACCGCGACGGCGTTGGACAGGCGCTTGATGCGCGCGACCTGATCAAGCACCGATTGCGAATGACCGTGCGCCGTGTCGACCACAACGCAATCCACGCCCGCGTCGATCAGCATTTCGGCGCGCTCGAAGCCCTTGTCGCCCACGGTGGACGCGGCGGCCACGCGCAGGCGGCCGGCGGCGTCCTTGCAGGCCGACGGATGCAGCGTGGCCTTTTCGATGTCCTTCACCGTCACGAGGCCGACGCAGCGGTATTCAGCGTCCACGACCAGCAGCTTTTCGATGCGGTGCTGGTGGAGCAGGCGGCGCGCCTCGTCCTTGGTGACGCCCTCGCGCACCGTGACGAGGTCTTTCGTCATCAGTTCCGAGACCGGCTGCGCCCTGTTGTCGGCGAAACGCACGTCGCGATTCGTCAGGATGCCGACCAGCTTGCCCGGCTTGCCATCCGCGCCGCGCGCGACGACCGGAATGCCGGAGATCGAGTTCCGGCTCATCAGGTTCAGGGCGTCCGCCAGCGTCTCATCGGGGAAAATGGTGATCGGATTGACCACCATGCCGCTTTCGTAACGCTTGACGCGGCGGACTTCCTCAGCCTGGTCGGCAGGCTCGAAATTTCGATGGATGACGCCTATGCCGCCGGCCTGGGCCATGGCGATGGCGAGTCGCGCCTCGGTGACCGTATCCATGGCCGAGGACATGATCGGCAGATTCAGCTCGATGTCGCGGGTCAGGCGGCTCTTGATCGAAGCTCCCGAGGGCATGACCTCGGAATGGCCCGGACGCAGCAGCACGTCGTCAAAGGTCAGGGCTTCGGTCAGGAGGGGAAAACCGTTCATTGCCAGCTCCATTGGCGAAAAAGGGCGCCGGGCAAAATCCGAGGCGCGGGTGCATCCGAGTTGGCGGGTGCTCATAGCATTTCTTGCGGCGGTTTCAAACCAAACAGGCGGATTCGCGAAATTTTCTTGCCTGCGCCCCTCGAACCCCGCGCCGGACGCGCCCGATCCGAGTCGAAGCCGGTTCCACTCGCGGGCGCGCGCCATTAAATAAGTGGACGTCGCCTTGTCATTGGATCGGGGCGACGTCGCGAAGGATCAGGGATAAAAGCCGAACCTCTGCGAAACGACATCAGATTTCTCTGATAACTATCTGTTTTTACCTGAACATACCGACGATTCCATTTGTCGGAGCCCCGAACGCCTTCCTGGTTGTGCCTTGCGCCCTTTCATTCTCACGCCGCTGATCGTCGCCTTCGCCCTGTTCATGGAGAATCTCGACTCCACGATCATCGCGACATCGCTGCCAGCGATCGCGGCCGATCTCGACCAGGACCCGATCGCGCTGAAGCTGGCGATGACCTCCTATCTGCTGGCCCAGGCGATCCTGATTCCCGCCTCGGGCTGGGTCGCCGACCGTTTCGGAACCAAAAAAGTCTTCAGCGCCGCGATCGTTGTCTTCACGCTCGGCTCGATCCTTTGCGGCCTTTCCAGCACCTTGTCGCAATTCGTCGGCGCCCGGATCATCCAGGGCTGCGGCGCGGCCATGATGACCCCGGTTGGTCGCCTGACCCTCTTCCGGTCGGTGGAGCGTCGTGAAATCGTGCGCGCCATGGCCTATCTGACCATACCCGCCTTGGTCGGACCGATTCTCGGCCCACCGCTGGGGGGCTTCATATCGACCTATTTCCATTGGCGCTGGAATTTCTGGATTAATGTCCCGGTCGGAGTCGCCGGCGCGATTCTCGCCACGCTCTATATCCCCGACATTCGCGACGAAAACGTCGCCGCCTTCGATTCCAAAGGCTTTCTTCTCTCGGGACTGGGGCTGTCGAGCCTGATCTTCGGCCTGACCGTCATCGGGCGCGGCTCCATTCCGCGCGATCTGAATCTCGGCCTGATCGCCTCGGGCGCGATTCTCGTGGCGCTCTATATCCGCCACGCGCTGACCTTCGCCAAACCGATCCTCGACCTGCGGCTCCTGCGAATCCGCACGTTCTGGGCCAGCGTCGCCGGCGGCTTCCTGTTCCGGATCGGCGTCGGGGCCACGCCCTTTCTTCTGCCGCTGATGCTCCAGCTCGGCTTCGGCATGACGCCCTTCCAGTCCGGCCTGACCACGTTCGTCGCCACCGCCGGCGCCCTGGTGATGAAAGCGACCGCCGCCTGGGTCCTGGGCCGATTCGGATTCAAGACCAGCCTCATCTTCAACGGCTTGCTCAGCTGCGCCTTCCTCGCCCTCAACGGCTGGTTCACGCCCGCGACGCCGCAAGCGCTTCTGCTCATCGCGCTCTTTGTGGGCGGCTTTTTCCGCTCCCTCCAATTCACGGCCCTGAACGCGCTCGCCTATGCCGATATGGAGTCCGCCGATCTGAGCAAGGCGACGAGCTTTTCCGCCGTCGTCCAGCAGCTCGCCTTGTCCTCGGGGGTCGCGGTCGCGGCGGCTGCGGTGGAGACCGCGCGACGATTTTCCCCCGGCGGCGAGCTTTCGTCCGGCGTGTTTCCGCCGGCCTTTTTCGTCGTCGCCGCGATTTCCGCGGCTTCCACACTCATTTTTCTCGGTCTTCCAGACGACGCGGGAGCGACTCTCGCAGGCCGCGCGCCGATCGTCGACAAACCCGAATGATGCAAACCCGCGATTTTGGCCATCCAAGCAAGATCGAGGCCCGACACAAAAAAGCCCCGCCGCCCGACTGTATTGACTGCCGCGAAAACGAGCGAAAAACTGAGAATTCTTTGGGCAGCTCCACAGAGTCCGAAAAACGCGACGCTTTAGCCGAATGGTAAATCCGGAAATATTCGAGCACCTCTACCAGTTTTAACGCCTGATATTCGACAGCCGCGAGCCAATCTCCCTGGCGCAACGGACTTCTCGTCAAGCAACGCGACCTGATATTTTTCCCGCTATGGGTAACAAAAGATGAATTTTACGCTCGACGGCATAGCCTTAATGGAATATCAAATTTTTGTCATTGATTGTCATTACGCCGCGTGCTCGCCGATTCCCCGGCGAATACCGGTCGAAGTGAGGCACTTTTGCAACACGCCATGACAATCAGGCCGATGAAGTTTTATTCGGCTAGCCTTGCCCGGCCCGTCGAATTATGTTCTGGCCACGATAGCGGCTTGCGGTCGTTCTGGCATTCAGCAAGGAAGGAAAATATCAATGCGTAATCTTCTCCTCTCCACTGTCGCGTTTGCGGCGCTGGCGGGCACGGCTTTCGCGGCCGACCTCCCGTCCCGTAAGGAAGCTCCGGTTTACGTCGCCCCGACCCCGGCGTTCTCCTGGACCGGCTTCTACGTCGGCGCCGACATCGGCGGCGCGTTCAGCTCGACCAGCCTGAACAACACCTTCACCGGCATGAACTCCCACTCGCTCGACACCTCGGGCGTCATGGGCGGCGGCTACGTCGGCTATAACTACCAGCTGAACCAGAACTTCGTTCTGGGTCTCGAAGGCGACTTCCAGGGCACTTCCGCTTCGCAGAGTTCGTCCTGGCTTGACCCCAGCGTGGGCGTTGCGTTCACCGAAAGGAACAGCCTGGACTGGCTGGCGTCGATCAACGGCCGCCTCGGCATCTCCTATGACCGCGCTCTGTTCTACGCCATCGGCGGCGCCGCCTGGGCCGGGACTTCCGCGTCGCTCAGCGTGACCGCGGCCGCAATCCCTCTGGCTTCGAGCTCGACCACCCTCACCGGCTACGACATCGGCGGCGGCGTCGAATACGCCTTCACCCCGAACTGGCTCGGCCGCGTCGAATATCGTTACTACGACTTCGGCAACTACAACATGAGCGCGGCGGCCTACACCCTGACGCCGTTCCGTCTGCAGACCTCGGTCAACACCTTCCGCGTCGGCCTGGCCTATCTGTTCAACGCCCCGGCTCCGGTCGTCGCGAAGTACTGAGATCCGCAAGGATCA
>JAJXYV010000165.1 GCA_021780435.1 Pseudomonadota bacterium | reverse complement strand
TGACATTGCCCGCGAGATAGGCGCCCATCAGGCCCGCGGCGCCGAGCGCCGAATCCGGGCGGAAGACCAAAGGGTCGATGAAATCGTCGTCGACGCGGCGATAGATCACGTCCACGCGCTTGAGGCCCTCAGTCGTGCGCATGTAGACCACGTCGTCCTTGACCACGAGGTCGCGACCCTCGACCAGTTCGACGCCGAGCTTGTCGGCCAGGAAGGAATGCTCGTAATAGGCGGAATTGAACTGGCCGGGGGTGAGGACGACGATATTGGGCTCGGTCGAGCAATGGGGCGGGGCGACCGAACGCAGCGAGGCGAGGAGAGAGTCGGGATAATTCTCCACCGGCATCACCCGGTGTTCCGCGAAAAGGTCGGGCGCGAGCCGGATCATCATCTCGCGGTTCTCGAGCATGTAGGAGACGCCGGAGGGCGTGCGGCAATTGTCCTCGAGGACGTAGAAATCCTGGTCGTCCACGCGGATGATGTCGATCCCGGCGATATGGGTCCAGATGTCGTGCGGAACCCGTCGACCCTGCATTTCCGGCCGGTAGCACTCGTTGCGGAAGACGAGGTCGGCCGGGACGACGCCGGCGCGGATGATCTCCTGCGCGCCATAGACGTCGGTCAGGAACATATTCAGCACCTTGACGCGCTGGGTGAGGCCGGCCTCGAGCCGTTTCCATTCATCATGGCCCAAAAGGCGCGGGATGATGTCGAAGGGGATCAGGCGCTCGGCGGCCTCTTTGTCGCCATAGACGGCGAAGGTGATGCCGATGCGCCGGAACAGCATTTCCGCCTGCTGGCGGCGCGAGTCGAGCAGCCCGGGCGGCGAGGTCTGCAGCCATTTCCCGATCCGGTCGTAGAGCGCGCGGGGCGTCCCGGCGCCGGTGGTCATCTCGTCGAAACAGGGCATGCTCATCGGCTTGGTCGCTTATTGGGAGTTCGCACTCCGGCTTTCACGCGGCGATTGCGAATTGCCCGCCAATCTCGCCTCTGCAGACTGAATCGGCCGCTTCACCCGTGCTTTGACATAGCTTAAATGCCGCCTCGCGAGATTTGACAGCCTAAACTTTAAGCGTGGCGCCTTATAAGGGGCGTTAGGACGGTTCGATTGCATTTGCTGCATAAATAATGATCACGTCAGCCAAAGGTCTATTTTTGCAGGACCGTGCGGCCGCAAGTCTTGGCGCCAAATCGGTGGCGTCCGACTTTCATCAAACTGTCAAATTATCTTCGGCGCTCCGCGGGTCTTGCGCTCTTTCTCGACCAGCGCCGCGAGCAAAGAAGCGATCTTGTCCGCGTCCGCCGGAGTCGCTGGATGATAGACCACCATGGTGAGATCCGTGCGGCCATCCACGGCAAAGGCCGAAAATTCGAAAGCAAGCGGACCCGCCACGGGATGTTTGATATGCTTGACGGCCTCGCCGTGGATGCGGCGAAAGTCGTTTTCGCGCCACATCGCCTCGAATTCGGGACTCAGGCGCCGAAGCTCCTCGATCAAGGGCGCGACCTCCGCCGCGGCGCCGGCGCGGGCCGTGTCCAACCGGAACGCGCCCACCACGAATCGCGCCACGTTATGCCAATCATATTGAGAGGACCGGGCGCGCGGGTCGAGAAAGAAGAAGCGCAGGATGTTGCGCTGTTCCGGCGGCAGCGATCCATAATCGATCAACATGACGGTCGCCGCCCGATTCCAGGCGACGACGTCCCAAGTCGCGGTCCTGATCATGGCAGGGCAGGGATCCAGCGCGTCGAGAACGCGTTGAAGCCGCGGGGTGACGTCTTCGTTCTTGTTGTAACGGGCTTCGGGCGGGCGGCCGAGGCCGAGCAGGAACAGATGCTCGCGCTCCACGCCGGTCAGCATCAGGGCGCGGGCGATCCTGTCGAGCACGTCGGCGGAAGGGGCGCCGCCCCGTCCCTGTTCCAGCCATGTGTACCAGGTCGCGCTGATGTGGGCGCGCTGCGCGACTTCCTCGCGGCGCAGGCCGGGCGTACGGCGACGCTCGGCGGGAAAACCGAGCGCGATCGGATCGAGCTTCTTGCGGCGGTCCCTCAGAAAGGATCCGAGCAGGTTTTCCTTGGCGACGAGTTCGTTCATCCAATTAAGACTTATACCATGATAAGGTCACTACTTTACCAGAATAAGGTTTTCGCCGAAATTTGTCGCCCATGAAAAATTGGAGGCTTTGCCCATGCGCGTGTTCGTCACCGGCGCGACGGGATTCATTGGCTCGGCTGTCGTCAGGGAATTGATCGAGGGAGGCCATGAGGTGCTCGGCCTCTGCCGCTCGGATGAGAAGGCCGCGGTTTTGGCGGCCATGGGCGCCGAGGTTCATCGCGGGGCGCTCGAGGATCTCGACAGCCTCAAGGACGGCGCCGCGAGATCCGACGGCGTCATTCACCTCGCTTTCAACCACGACTTCTCGAAATTCGCCGCGAATTGCGAGGACGATCGGCGGGTGATCAAGGCGCTTGGCTCGGTTCTCGTCGGCAGCGAACGACCGCTCATCGTGACGTCGGGGACGGGGATGACCAATACCGCGCCCGGTCAGCCCGCGACGGAGGACGGTCTCACGATCGGCTCCGACGTGATCCCGCGCGCCGCTTCGGAAGAAGCGGCCGCCGCCGTCGCCGCGGAAGGGGTCAATGTATCGGTCGTGCGTCTCCCGCAGGTCCACGATACCGTCAGGCAGGGCCTTGTCACCGCGGCGATCGAGACGTGCCGCGCGAACGGCGTCTGCGTTTATGTCGGCGCCGGGGCCAATCGCTGGCCCGCGGCGCATGTCCTCGATGTCGCCCGGCTCTATCGGCTCGCGTTCGACGCGGCGGAAAAAGGCGCCAGATATCACGCCGTCGCCGAAGGAGGCGTGGCGATGCGCGACATCGCCGAAGCCATCGGGCGCCGCTTGAATTTGCCGGTCAAATCCATCGCTCCGGACGAGGCGCAAGAATATTTCGGCTGGCTGGCGATGTTCGTGGGGCGCGACATGCCCGCTTCAAGCGAACGAACCCGGCAAAAGCTCGGCTGGCGGCCGATTGGGCCGGGCTTGATCGCCGATCTCGAACAATTAAATGTCCCCGGGAGCTGAAAGTCGCGGGGAAGCGGGGAGCGGCCCAGGCCGCCCGTCGATTGGCGCGCCCGGGTGGTTTGCGTCGCGGCATGATCCTAATGTAGAAGCCTGAACCGCTTTTGGCGCGGAACCGGTCCGGAGCCCATGCGCAAATTCGTCTTCGTTCTCGTCTTCGTCCTGCTCGCCGCGCTCGTCGGCGGCGCCTATTATTTCCATTTCCATCTCAAGCCGGAAATGGCCCGCGCCGCGATCGCCTCGATGCCGCGTCCGGTCGCCGGCGTCGCGGTGGTGGAGGCCCGCGCCGAAACCTGGGCGCCCCATGTCTCCGCGATCGGCAGCTTCAAGGCGGTGCCGGGCATCGACGTTTCCAGCCAGGTGGCCGGCATCGTCGCCGAGATCGCTTTCAAGAACGGGCAGGACGTGGAAAAGGGCGCGCTGCTGGTGCGGCTCGACGATTCCACCGAACAGGCCGACCTACGGTCGAACCTCGCCTTCCTGAAGAACGCCCAGCAGGCCTTCGATCGCCAGAAGGCGCTCGAGGCGAGCGGCGTCGCCGCCCGCGCCAATTACGATCTCGCCCAGGCCGCGCGCGACCAGGCGGTCGGCGCCGAGGACAAGACGCGCGCCCTGATCGGCCAGAAGAATATCGTGGCGCCCTTCGCCGGGCGGCTCGGCATCCGCAAGATCGACGTCGGCCAATATGTCGCGGCGGGCAGCGCGATGGTTTCGCTGCAGCAGCTCGATCCGATCTATCTCGACTTCCAGGTTCCCGAGCAGAACTATCCCGACCTTTTCGTCGGCCAGGAGGTTTCCGCGCAAATCGACGCCCTCGCTGGCGGCCGCTTCGCCGGCAAGATCAGCAATATCGACGCGCGGGTCGATCCCGGCACGCGCACCATGCTGGTGCGCGCGGAATTCAGCAATCCCGAAAAGACAATCATGCCCGGCATGTTCGCCCATGTCGATTTCTCGGCGGGCAAGCCCGCGCAGGTCGTCACGGCGCCGCGCACGTCCGTCGCCTATTCGCTTTACGGCGACTCGGTCTTCGTGGTCGTCCCCGACGATGCGGCCAAGGGCTTCGACGGCCCGCTCCATGTCGAACGGCGGGCGGTCAGGGTCGGCGAGGCGCAGGGCGACCGCATCGTGCTGCTCGCAGGCGTTTCGCCCGGCGACAAGGTGGTGAGCGAGGGCCAGATCAAGCTTCAGCCCAAGGCGGCGGTCAAGATCGATCCGGACCAGTCGATGAAGCCGCCGGCCGTGCGGCCCCTGCCGTGAGGTCCTGAAACATGGGCGCCTTTACCGACCTGTTCATCCGCCGTCCGGTGCTCGCGACCGTCGTGAGCCTGCTGATCCTGCTCGTCGGCGCGCAGGCCGGATTCAATCTGCAGATCCGGCAATATCCGGCCCTGTCCTCGGCGACCATCACCATCACCACGACCTATCCGGGCGCCAACGCCGACCTCATCAAGGGCTTCATCACCACGCCGATCGAACAGGCGGTGGCGAGCGCCGAGGGCATCGACACGCTCGTCTCCAATTCGCAACAGAACGTCTCGACGATCACCCTCAACCTGCGGCTCAACGCCGATGTCGACCGCGCCATGACCGATGTGCTCGCCAAGGTGGCGCAGGTCAAATATCTCCTGCCGAAGGAGGCCAATGACCCGGTCGTGATCAAGCAGACGGGGCAGGGCACGGCGCTGCTCTACATGTCCTTCAATTCCGACGTTCTGAGCGCGGCGCAGATCACCGACTACATCACCCGCGTCGTCCAGCCGCGCTTGCAGACGATCGACGGCGTCGCCAGCGCCCAGATCATCGGCGGCCAGAATTTCGCCATGCGCGTCTGGCTCGATCCGGACAGGATGGCGGCGCGCGGCGTCACCGCGTCCGATATCCGCAACGCCCTGATCGCCAATAATTTCACCTCCGCGGCGGGCCAGATCAAGAGCGACTTCACCCAGACCAGCATCAACGCTTTGACCTCGCTCGAAACGGCGCAGGCCTTCGCGCAGCTCGTCGTCTACAACAAGGGCGACGCCCTGGTGAAGCTGGGCGACGTCGCCCATATCGAGCTGGGCCCGGAAAGCGTCGACTCGTCGGCCGTGTTCGACGGGTTGAAGGCCGTCTTCATCGGCGTCTATGCGACGCCGACCGCCAACCCGCTCACCGTCATCGAGGATGTGCGCAAGGCGTTCCCCTCGATCGAGGCGGCGCTGCCGGCGGGCGTGAAGGGCGCCATCGCCTATGATGCGACCGAATTCATTCGCGCCTCGATCCATGAGGTCGCCAAGACCCTGATCGAGGCGGGCGCCATCGTCGTCGTCGTCATCTTCCTGTTCCTCGGCGACCTGCGCTCGACGCTGATCCCCATCGTCACCATTCCGCTGTCGCTGATCGGCGTCATGATGTTCATGCTGCTGCTCGGCTATTCGATCAATCTGCTGACGCTGCTCGCCTTCGTGCTGGCGATCGGCCTCGTGGTGGATGACGCCATCGTCGTGGTCGAGAACATCTACCGCCATATCGAGGAAGGCCATTCGCCGAAACAGGCGGCCCTGCTCGGGGCGCGGGAAATCGCCGCGCCGGTCGTCGGCATGACCATCACGCTGGCCGCGGTCTATGCGCCGATCGGCTTCGTCTCCGGCCTTTCGGGCGCGCTGTTCAAGGAATTCGCCTTCACGCTCGCCGGCGCCGTCGTGGTGTCCGGCTTCATCGCGCTGACGCTGTCGCCGATGATGTGCTCGAAACTCCTGAAGCCGCACGAGCGCCATCTGCCGGGAGCCGGGCGCAAGGGCCGGCGCAGCCTCGTCGAGTTTCTCGACGACCTGTTCGAGGCCTTGCGCCAACGCTACGAGCGGCTGCTTCACCGGACGTTGAACTTCCGCGCCCTGACCATCCTGATCCTCGTCGGCGTGCTGGCGCTGACCGGCGTGCTTTACGTTACGACGCCGCGCGAACTGGCGCCGGAGGAAGACCAGGGCCTGCTGCTGACCATGGTCAAGACGCCGCAATACGCCAATCTCGATTACCTCGAAACGGTCACCGCGCGATTGCAGAAGGATGTCTTCGACAAGGTTCCGGAAAAGGAGCATGTCTTCGTCATCAACGGCTCGCAGGGCGTCAATACCGGCATCGCCGGCATGCTGCTCAAGCCCTGGAGCGAGCGCCAGCGCACGCAGAGCCAGATCCTCCAGAGCCTCCAGCCGATGATGGCCGACCAGACCGGCGCGCAGGTCTTCGCCTTCGCGCTGCCGTCGCTGCCCGGCTCGACCGGCGGCCCGCCGGTGCAGTTCGTCATCCGCAGCGCGGGTGATTACCGCACCCTCGCCGAAGTGCTGCAGAAGCTCCAGACCGAAGCGCAGAAGAGCGGCCTCTTCATCTTCACCGACGGCGACCTGAAATTCGACACGCCGCAGGTCGAGGTGAAGATCGACGCCGCCAAGGCGTCGAGCCTCGGCGTGACCATGCAGGACATCGGCGCGACGCTCGCAACCTTCCTTGGCGGCAATTACGTCAACCGCTTCGACCTCGGCGGCCGCTCCTACCAGGTCATTCCCCAGGCGCCGCGCGATTTCCGCCTGACCAACGACTGGCTGCGGCGCTACCAGCTGCGCACGGCGAGCGGGACGTTGATTCCGCTTTCGACGGTTGTGTCCATCGAGGAAAAGACGCAGCCCAATGCTCTGACCAGTTTCCAGCAGCTCAATTCGGCGACGCTCTCGGGCGTGCCCTTCCCCGGCCATACGCTCGGCGAGGCGCTCGGCTTCCTTGAAAGCAAGGCGCAGGAACTCTTCCCCGAGGGCTTTTCCTACGACTTCCAGGGCGAGAGCCGGCAGTTCATGCAGGAAGGCAATGTGCTCGCCTTCGCCTTCGTCTTCTCGCTGATCGTGATCTATCTCGTGCTCGCGGCGCAGTTCGAAAGCTTTCGCGACCCGTTCATCGTGCTGATCGCCCTGCCGACCTCGATGTTCGGCGCGCTGCTGCCGCTGAACATCATGGGCGTGGTCGGCGCGGCCTCGATCAACATCTATACCCAGATCGGCCTGATGACCTTGATCGGTCTGATCTCCAAACACGGCATCCTGATGGTCGATTTCGCCAATCAGATGCAGCGCCGCGAGGGCCTGTCGCCGCGCGAGGCGATTGAACACGCCGCCGGCGTGCGCCTGCGCCCGATCCTGATGACGACCGCCGCCATGGTCGTCGGCATGATCCCGCTGATCGTCGCTTCGGGCGCCGGCGCGCGCAGTCGCGCCGCGATCGGCATCGTCATCGGCGCGGGCATGAGCGTCGGCACGATCTTCACTCTGTTCGTCACGCCGGCGGTCTATTCGCTGCTCGCCCGCAAGCATGACAGGAGCGAATTGCTCGATATGTCGCCGGCGACGCCGGAAAGGGCCGTGGCCGAGCACGCCTGACGCGCGCGATTTTGCGCTGGAAAACACGACGACAATCGGCAATCATGACGCCGATTTGTTGCTTGCGATCGATTCCTCATGGCGACGCCGCTGACCTGACAAGCGCTTGGAGAGGAGAGTTGATCCGGTGCGGTCAAAGACCATTCTCGTGAAGCTCATGGGCCTGCTCGCGGCCGTCGTCCTGTCTGCGCCGCTCGGCGCCCGCGCGCAATCTTCTGAAATCCCGGCCTGGCTGCAGGCCCATGTCGGGGAGGGCGACGGCCAGATCGCGCCGGTCGTCCTGCACAGGGCGCGCGCGCTCTATTTCGCCAAGCTCCGGGAAGGCGCGGTGCGCAATCCCTGCTATTTCGCCATGGATGCGACCAGGCCCAACGACATGGGGCCGGGCCACCCGGGGCGCCGCTTCTATATCGTCTGTGAAGCCCAGCAATCCTTCCGCGCGATCGCGGCGGGCCATGGGGGCGGGCGCGACCTGAAGGGTCTTGCCAATTTTGAGAACGGCCGGCAATGCGCCAAGAATTTTGGCAACGCGCTGGACTCTAAACTGACGACCGGCGGGGCCTATGTCACCGGCGAGACGAAAACATCTTTCAAGGGCCTCTATCGCGCCTCGGCGGGCCGGGGGGCGGCGCTGGTTCGCTCCTTCATCCAGTTCGACGGGCTCGGCGAGGCCGCCAATGCGCGCGAGCGGGCGATCGGCGGCCATGCCGCCGAATTGCTGCGCAATGTTTGCCTGCTCAAGGCGCCCGGTAGCCCCCATGCCGATCGTGAAGGCCATGTTCCGTTCGGCGATCTGGTGGTCTATGCCGGCGGCCGCAGCAATGGCTGCACGAGTTGGTCCCCGGAGGATGCCGAGCAGGTCGTCCCGATCATGAACGGCAATCCGACGACGCTCTACCTCTATCCGGAATCGGAAGACATCGCCGCCGTCGCGAAGGCCGGGCAAGGTTCGGGGCGCGCCTATTGGAACGCCTTCTGCCTCAGACAGATCGGCGCGCCGAAATTCTGGTCGCAGCAAAGCCTCGGCCCGATCATCGCGCAATATGAGCGCGATCATCCCGCGCCGCCGCCGCAACCGCTCCCGCTGTGCAAGGGTCGCCGCGCGGCCCTCCAACCGTGATGTCGCGCTATCGCTTGGCTCAAGGCAGAATGATCCAATAGGGTCCGGCCGGCTTTTCGCGTTCGGGCAGGCCGCGCTCGGGCGCTGTCCGTTCGCGATTGACGATCTGCTTGAAGTCGCGCATCGCCCTGGGCTCGTCGAACACATAGGAATGGCCGGAAAGCTGGGCGTCCACGGATTCGACGCCGCCCGCGACAAGGATGTCGCCGCCGCCGCTGCCCGCGCGCGGGGCCTGATGGTAGCTTTGCGAAATCAGGATCGCCCGGTCATATTCCGAGGCGTAAAGCGTGCGCAGCGCGCCGATCTTGCGCGCCTGCCGCAACTGTTCCCGGAACACGTCCTGCGCGATGTCCGGCGCGGCGAAAACGGCGACGCCGACCCGCGCCTTCGATTTTTCCAGCGCGAATTCGCGCAGCATTTGCAGCAGGATGCGGTTGCCCATGCTGTGGGCGACGAAATCCAGCTGGATGTTGGGCGCGATTTCCGCGATCCGCGTCACGAGCTCCGCGAGATGCGGTTCGCTCCAGGCATTGGAATCTTCGTCATAGGCGTAGCTGAAGGCGGAGCCTTCCGACGGCCAGCTCCAGGCGACGATCGCGCCCGCATAGTCGAGGCCCGCGCCTAGCTCCAGCGCCCTTTCGGCGACGTCGCTGAAGGAGGTGTTGAAGCCGTGGATCAGGACCAGAATTTTCCTGGCGCCTGCCGTGCGCGTCCGGTCCACGATTTTTCGCGCGCAGGATTCGATGCCGCGGTCGAGGTTTCTGGGCGCCGGCGGCAAGGGCGGCGGCGGAGCATTGCGCTCCGGGGCGCCGAGGAAGCCGCAGGTGATTTCGGCGGGGTTGAGGCGGCGCGCCCCGAAGCGCGTCGCATAATCGGATGTCGCTTCGTCATTACGGTCGGTGGCGAAGAGTACGGGGGAGGTCATGGCCATCTTCGGCGCCGGCCCCTCGGCGGGCGCCGGCGCGGCGCTGCCGTGGACCTCCATTTCCGCCTTATGCCAGAGCGCCATGTCCTGGCTCATTCGCGTGTCGTCGCCCGATGCCGGCGCCGCCATGCGCATCCGGGTCGTGGCGTCGAGTTGCCTGACCTCGACATTGGGCAGGTGACGAAATGCGTCTTCTCTCGCCATCAGGACGGCGTTGGCGGCGGCCCGCGCCTGTTCCGCCGCTGTTTGAACCGCGTTTTTTTCGAACTCGCTGCGTTGGGTCCAGAAGGCGGGCGCGGCTGCGAGCAGGCCGGTCTCCGGCCGGCCGACCGTCAGATAGAGCTTGCCGGGGAATTTTTCGGTGAAGTCGCGCGCCGCCGCGTCGAGATCGGTCTCGAGGACATCGGCCTCGTCCTTCGCCATCGCAGTCATGGCGCCGGTCTCGGCCGCGACCCGCATTTTCCTGAAATCGGCCGCGCTGAGGACCGGCGTCCGGGTCAGAAGATAAGCGATCGCATGGGACCATATCCTGAGCGGGAACAGGCCGCCGCGCCCCGCATCGGCGGCGGCGGCCGCGCCGAGAAAGGAATCCTGCATCAGAAAGACTTCCTGCGCCGATTTGAACAGGAAGGGACGGTTGAGCAGCGAGGCTTCGGGGCTGGACGCCTGCAAGGCGCGGCGGCCGGCGTCGTCCAGCGCGAAAACGCCGAGGTCGGCCTCGCCGGCATTCAGAGCCGCGATGGCGTCGGCGTCGTTGGCGACGGGCTTGGTCGTGACGGTCAGGCCCGCGCCCCCAAGAATCCGGCTCGCGGCGAAGCTCGTGACGAAAGGATCGCCTGCGAAGCCCGCCGGGACGGCGAGGCGAAGATCCGCCGCGCGGACCGCGCCCGGCCCGCAGAGCAACATGAGCAGAACCAGAGGCCGCAGTTTCATGGGCGCCACGCCGAAAGTGTCCGTCCGCCGGGGACAATCGATGCGGATACGCGGAAGCTCGCGCAAAGGTTACATCATTTCGCGCGTCGCCGGGACGGCCGAATTGCTTTTCGGGCGGCAGATGCGCTAAGCAGCCGGGACCTTCTCCTTCCGGCTCATCATGAAAAATCTCGATCCCGTCGCGCGTCGGCGCACCTTCGCCATCATTTCCCACCCCGACGCCGGCAAGACCACGCTCACGGAAAAGCTGCTGCTGTTCGGCGGCGCGATCCAGCTCGCGGGCGAGGTGCGCGCCAAGGCCAACCGCCGCCAGACCCGTTCCGACTGGATGGGCATCGAGCGCGAGCGCGGCATTTCGGTGGTCACCTCGGTGATGACCTTCGAATATGGCGATTGCGTCTACAACCTGCTCGACACGCCCGGCCACGAGGACTTCTCGGAGGATACCTACCGCACCCTGACGGCGGTCGACAGCGCGATCATGGTGATCGACGCCGCCAAGGGCATCGAGGCGCGCACGCGCAAGCTCTTCGAGGTCTGCCGGCTGCGCGACATTCCGATCATCACGTTCATCAACAAGATGGACCGCGAGTCGCGCGACCCCTTCGACCTGCTCGACGAGATCGAGAAGACGCTGGCGCTCGACACCGTGGCCCTGACCTGGCCGATCGGGCGCGGCAAAAACTTCGCCGGAACCTATGACCTGCGCGCCAATGTCGTGCGCCGGCTCGAGGAGGACGCCGAGCCGATCCGCGTCTCCGGGCCCGACGACCCCAAGATCGCGGAAATCTCGTCCGACGCCGACGCGCTGCTGGCGATGGAGGAGATCGAACTCGCGCGCGAGGCGCAGAAGCCGTTCGAGGTCGAAGCCTTTCTCGAAGGCCATCTCACCCCGGTCTTCTTCGGCTCGGCGCTGAAGAAATTCGGCGTGCAGGACCTGATCGACGCTCTGGCCGAATTCGCGCCCGCGCCGCAGCCGGTCGAGGCCTCGACCCGCACGGTCGATCCGCGCGAAGGCAAGATGACCGGCTTCGTCTTCAAGATCCAGGCGAATATGGACCCGAACCACCGCGACCGCATCGCTTTTCTGCGCGTGACGTCGGGGAAGCTTGCGCGCGGCATGAAGGCGCGGCTGTCGCGCACCGGAAAGAATATCGCGCTCAACGCCCCGCAATTCTTCTTCGCCCAGGATCGCCAGCTCGCGGACGAAGCCTATGCCGGCGATGTCGTCGGCATTCCGAACCATGGCGCCTTGCGCATCGGCGACACCTTGACCGAGGGCGAGAACCTTGTGTTCCGGGGCGTACCGAGCTTCGCCCCGGAAATCCTGAGGCGCGTAAAACTGGGCGACGCGATGAAGGCCAAGAAATTGCGCGAGGCCCTGCAACAGATGGCCGAGGAGGGGGTGGTCCAGCTCTTCCTGCCCCATGACGGCGCGCCGGCGATGGTCGGCGTGGTCGGCGCGCTGCAGCTCGATGTGCTCGCCGAGCGCCTGCAGGCGGAATATGGGCTTCCGGTGAGCTTCGAGACCAGTCGCTTCGAGATTTGCCGCTGGGTTTCCGCCGACGATCCGGCCGAGCTGGAGAAATTTGTTCGCGCCTATCCGTCCTCCATGGCCGACGACCTTGACGGCGCGCCGGTCTTCCTGGCGCAGTCGGCCTTCAACCTGCGCTACGACCAGGAGCGCTGGCCGGCGATCAAATTCACCGACGTCAAGGATTACCAGATCGCGCGGGCCTGAAGCCTGCCTGTATGGAATCGGGAGGGCGCGCGCAGCTTCACCTGCGCGCCGCCTGCGCGCGGTCGCGCCTCGCCGTTAACCTTGGCGGAAACTATCGAAAAATTTTCTGTAGCTTTTTATGTGCCACTTTGGAGCATGTGGCGCTATCGTGTGTCATTAATAAGTACAGATATGGAATAAATTGAAACATATTTGCTTAATTCGCCGCAGTTATAGCCTATATCCTCAAGCGGTGTATTTGATTTAGAGCAATTAAACGTCATTGCAAATTTTGTGTTTACAATTAAACTTTGATCATGATGAGTATTTTGAGGATGACGACATGCTGTCGCTTGAGGCGCAGGGAATGTCCGTCGCTCGTGTCGACGGCCAGACGATCAATATTCTGAACATTGACGATGCTATTCATTCGGTTCGGGCGCGGTTGCGCGCGGGCCGAGGCTTCACTTTCGCAACGCTCAATCTCGATCACCTCGTCAAATTGCGGGCCGACTCCGCTTTCCAGACGGCTTATGCCCGAGCGACTTTTGTATCGGCCGATGGGGCTCCGGTCGCCGCGTTGGCGCGCAGACAGGTTCCGCGGATCGCCCGCACGACCGGGGCCGATTTGCTGATCCCGCTTTGCCGGATGGCGGCGCGCGAGGGCGTCAAGGTCGCCCTCTTCGGCTCGAGCGAGCAGAGCCTGGCGCTTGCCGCCGCAAGATTGCGCGCGGCGGCGCCGGGCCTCGATATCGTTCTCACGACCAGCCCGGCGTTCGGTTTCGATCCACGTTCGCGTGAGGCGGACGCTTTTGGCGCGGCGATCGCGCGCAGCGGCGCGCGTCTTTGCTTTGTCTGCCTCGGGGCGCCGAAACAGGAAATTTTCGCCGATCGGATGGCGCAGGCCCATGCCGGGATCGGATTCGTCGGCGTTGGCGCGGCGGCTGACTTTCAATCCGGCGCTCAGTTTCGCGCGCCGCAAGTCATCCAGTCGATTGGCCTGGAATGGGCCTGGCGGCTGGCGAGCCAGCCGCGCCGCCTTTTCGGCCGCTACGCCCAATGCGCGGCGCTTCTCGCGCGCCTTTGGGTCCGCGAGAAAATGGACCCGGTTCGGCCCTCGAGCGTTCAGGCGCCCGGTGGATAGGCGCGTTCGCCAGGATCGCCCCGCCCATGTGGTTCCGCGGCAACGCCCTTGGCCAGATCGCACCCTTGCGGCGTTTCGGCTGGTCCCGGCCGCGAAAAGTTCCTTGACGCCTTCGCCCATCTTTGCGCATCGTCGCCTGAATGCAGTCGGGGGATCCCATGTCTTTCACGCGCAGCGCCATTGTGGCGGCCGCACTTCTTTCGTTTGGCGCCAGCGCCGCCGCCGCCCGTCCGGTCGAGAGAGCCGAGGATTTCTTCACCTTCCCCTATGACGGGCGGATGCCGTCTTGCGACGACTGGATGACGTTGCAGGAGATTGCCGGCCGCTTCCACACGGCCGAAGCCTTCACCTTCAATTCGCCCTTGCAGATCACGGGTTTTGCCGAGATTCGCGAATATGCCTTCCGTCCCAACGGACCAGACATGATTCCCCGGCGCTTCTGCATGGCCAAGGCGACGTTCAACGACGCGAAATCGCGGATCGTGAAATATAACATCGTCGAGCGCGGCGGCTTCATGGGTTTCAACCGCGGCGTCGATTGGTGCGTGGTCGGTCTCGACCGCTATCGCGCCTATGCGCCCGCATGCGACGCCGCCGGTCCCTGATCGCCGGGCAAGCCGGCCGCATGAAACGCCTTCTCGCAGCCCTTCTGCTGGCCTTCGCCGCCTTGTCGGCCATGGCTGGCGGGCCGGCGCGGGCCGATGACTGCATCCTCGACCATTGCGCCGACCGTCGTTCCTCGCCCGACGCTCCCGCGGCGTCGGCGCCCGATCCTGCGCCGTGGCGGCGTTCGTCCGGAGGCGGCGCGCTCGCCGGCGATTTTGATTTCTATGTCCTCGCCCTGTCGTGGTCGCCCAGCTTCTGCGCGATGGGCGGCGCAGCGCGTTCGCCCGCGCAATGCGCGTCAGGCGCCAATCCCGGCTTCGTCGTCCATGGACTCTGGCCGCAAAACGACTATGGCTATCCGCGCCAATGCCCCGGCAACGGCTTCCTGCCCTTTTCGGTTCTCTCCAGCCTTGGCGACCTCTATCCCGATCAGGGCCTTGCGCGCCATGAATGGCGCCAGCACGGCTTGTGTTCAGGCAAGCCGCCGTCGGGCTATTTCGCTGACGTCCGCACGGCGCGCGACGCGATCGCCGTGCCGCCGGCTTTCAAGGCGCCCGCGACCGACCTGCGGCTTTCTCCGCTCGATGTCCAGCGCGCCTTTTTCGACGCCAATCCGCGCCTGCGCCCCGGCATGATGGCCGTGACCTGCCGTCGCGGCCTGTTCCAGGAGGCGCGTTTCTGCCTGTCGAAGGATTTGCGGGCTTTTGTTCCCTGTCCGCAGGTCGCGCAGCAGGGCTGCCGCAGCCAGAGCGTCGTCCTGCCCGCCGCGCGATGAACTACCGCCACGAATTCCACGCCGGCAATTTCGCCGACGTCCTGAAACATGTCGTTCTGGTTCGCGCGCTGCTCTATCTGCGGCGCAAGGACAAGCCGTTCCGGATCATCGACACTCATGCCGGCGCGGGGATCTATGACCTCGCCGGTCCGGAGGCTTTGCGCTCCGGCGAAGCGCGCGACGGGATTTTGCGGTTGCTCGACGCCGATCCCGGCGAGGCGGGAGCGCTGCTGGCGCCTTATCTCGACATTGTCCGGACCGCGGGCGCGCCGCGATTATATCCCGGTTCGCCGAAAATCGCGCAGGCGCTGCTGCGCCCGCAGGACCGTGCGCTCTTTTGCGAATTGCTGCCGGAGGCGGCGCAGAGCCTGCGGCGGTCGCTCGGGCGCGACGAGCGCGTGAAAACCATCGAGATCGACGGCTATTCCGGGCTGAAGGCCTATGTGCCGCCGGTCGAGCGTCGCGGCCTTGTCCTGGTCGATCCGCCCTTCGAGCGCCGCGACGAATATGAGCGCATGTTCGATTCTCTGGCCGTCGCTTTGCGCAGATGGCCGGGCGGGACGTTCATGATCTGGCAACCGGTCAAGGAGCGCGAGATCGCCGACGCCTTCTGCCAGGCGATCGCGGCGGAGGCGCCCGACTGGCTGCGGATCGACCTGCAGGTGGAGACGCCGACAATCGGCCGGCCGCTGGCCCGAACCGGCCTCATGATCGTCAATCCCCCTTATGTGCTGGAAGATGAGATGAAAATCCTGGCGCCCGCGCTCGCGCGCCTGCTCGCGCGCGGCCCCGGCGCGGAATGCCTGATTGAGCGCGGCGGCGCGTGACAGCGGGAATTTTTACGGCGAAGACTCTCGCAGCCGAGACTTGCCAAGCGTGACATTCTGTCGCAACCTTATGCGCAAGGGGGGCTTCGCTTCGGCGAAGGGGCTGACGACAAAAATGCGCAGCCTGTCTTGCGAAATAAAAAGCCTGCATAAGAGCAAGGCGATCCGCCAAGCGGCCGATGGGAACGGGCCGGGTGGACTGCATGGTGGAATTGGAATCCCGGTTGCGCGCCGCCCAAACCCTCGGCCATGAACGGAGGAAATGCGTCATGGCGCAGTCGGGCACAATCAAGTTCTTCAATGCGGACAAAGGCTATGGCTTCATCCGGCCGAGCGACGGCGGGCGGGATATTTTCGTTCACATCACGGCGGTCGAACAGGCGGGGCTGACGTCGTTGAACGAAGGCCAGAAAATCTCTTTCGAGGTCGAGCCCGACAAGAAGGGCAAGGGCCCCAAGGCGGTCAATCTCCATCTGGAATAGGCGCGTCGTGGCGCGGGGCCAGGCCGGGCGCGGGCGCTTGCGTCGGCGCAAGTCCGGCCGGCCTTGTCCCGGCGCCGTCCTGGCCTTGACGCGCGCGATCTTCGCACGTCATCTGCGTGCGCAACAGGAGATCGCGCCATGAAATTATTTTTCTCCCCGACCTCGCCTTTTTCACGGAAGGTTCGCATCGTCGCGGCGTTGCTGGGGCTGGACGGCGGGATCGAACTCGTCCGGACGGACACGGGCAATCCTCAGGACGCGATCCGGGTGAAGAATCCGTTGGGGAAAATTCCGACGATCGAACGCGACGACGGCGTCTGCGTCTATGACAGCGCGGTCATCGTCGCCTTCCTCGACGACCTCGCCGGGGGCGGAAAGGTCATTCCGGCCGAGCGCGAGGCGCGATTCGCCGCGCTGACCCTGGAGGCGCTCGCTGACGGGATCGCCGACGCCAGCATCCTGCAGATCTATGAAAAGCGCATGCGCGCGGAGAGCGAGTTCAGCGCGAGCTGGGTCGCCTACCAGCATGAAAAGGTCGAGCGCGCGCTGGCCGCGCTCGAGGCCGATCCGCCGCCCTCCGTCGCGGCGTCAGCGCAGGGCGCTCCGCGCGTCAATGTCGGCGAAATCGCGCTCGCCTCCGCCCTCGGCTATCTCGACCTTCGCTTCGAGGGCGCGTGGCGCGCCAACCATCCGCGCCTCGTCGCCTGGTTCGCCTCCTTTGTGGCGGCGGTTCCGGCTTATGACGCGACCAAGGTCTGACGCCTAGGATTGCGGGAACGGGGCCTTTGAGACGAAGCTACCCCCGGCGTGGCGCGCCGGGGGTAGCCTTTTTGGAGCGCGATCGCTTGCGCCCCGCTTCAGAATTTGTAGTTCACGCCGGCGCGCAACACGTTCACGCTGGCGCTCGCGCTCATATAGTTTGGCGTCAGCGCGAAGAAGTCGTTGCTGCCGAGCGAGGTGTAAAGATATTCGGCCTTGACCGTGATGTGCGGCATGATCGCATATTCGGCGCCGAAGCCCAGGGCCCAGCCATTCGCCCAGAAACTCTGGTTGGCGGCCGCTTTCGCGGGATAATTGCTCAACGTGCCAGAGACGTCGGCGCCAGCATAGCCGCCGGTGCCGTAGATCAGGAGACGATCCATCGCATAGCCGAAGCGCACGCGGATCGTCGCCAAATTGTCGATATTGCCGCTCGAGAACACGCCCGGCGCGGTCGTCGCGTTCGAGGAGAAATGCGTCCAGTCGTAATCGGCTTCGAGGCCGACAAGAAGATTGCCGGACTGATAATTATAGCCGACGGTTCCGCCCATCAGCAAACCGTCGGGGTTGGAGCCGAAATAAGTGCGCCCGCCGCCAAGAAAATCGCCCAGTCCGCCGCCGAGGTTCAAGCCGGCGTAAAAGCCCGTCCAGGTGAAGGACGGCGGATAATCGTAGGACGCCGGGGCGCTGGACGCGGGCAGATCGGCCGCTTGCGCCAAGGATGCGAAAGAGATCGCGGCGGCGCCGATCATCGCGATCGAGATTTTTTTCATGACATCAACTCCAGATCGAACCCGTCGAAGGGCAGCCTGAAGCGATTTAGAATCGTAAAGGTAAGCAGAGCTTAAAAATAAATGGTTTATGCAGGTTAGGAAATATGTTGTGGTCGTGGCGAAAATTGGATTAACGGCCGATCTCTGTTTTTAACCAATTTTCTGCAAGTCATTTTCGTTTTTGTGAAACTGAGTTGCATATAGCTTCTGATGAGAGCGCGGCGACCCGTCATTACATTGGTTAATAAATAAAATATTCTGGAAAGAATACGGCGTTCAGCATCGCTCCGTCGGTCAGTCGGCGCTCGGAAGCCTCCGCATGGTGAATTCGATCCGGCCGTCGGCGAGCTCCCGCCAGGATTCGATTTCCGTCATATAGGCCGCCTTGGGGAACGAGGCGAAGATCTCCCGCGCCTTCTCCCGCGCCTTCTCGCGCGGCAGGATAAAGGACTCGCGCTTGAATCCGTCGTCGCGGCTCTTGCTCGACGCCCGCTGCAGATTTCCCGACATGCGCGAGGCGAGGTCGCCCGGAATCTTGCTTTTGACGGCCATTTGCTCTCGCGGGCGGCGGAACGCCCGCGCCTGTGGTGCGGCGAACGCGCCTGCGTCCAGCCTGTGAAAAAGTAAATCCTAATGAGGCGGTCGCGTCCAGCCGGATTCGCGCGTCGCAGGGTCGGAGGGCGCAACGTCGCAAGCGGCGTCGATCAGGGCGGCAATCCGCTTCGGGTCCTGCGGAAAGCCGGCGCGGATCCACGCCGCCTGCAGGCGCTTCAGGGCGGCGCCGAGGCCTGCGCCCTGTTTGACGCCCCGGGCGATCAGGTCCGCGGCTGCGAAGGGCGGCTCGGGCGACGGCGTGTCGCGCAAGAAGGCGTCGGCGGCGCGGAAGCCTTCGTCCCCCGGCGACGCCGGGCTCTCCGCCTGGACGAGCGCGAGGCCGTCGCGGGCCGACTGCGCGCCGTGGAGGAAGAGTTCTTCGCGCAATTGCGCCGGCGAAGGGGCCTCGGTCGCGCCATGCCAGGCGGCGGCGACTTCGCCCATGCTCGCGAGCCGGCGCCTTTGCGCGCGCGACAGCCGCAGGGCCTCGGTCAGCCGTTCGGCGTCGGCGACGCTGTGCAACGCCAGCGCGGCGAGCGAGAGAAGCGCGTCTTTTCCTTCCCGCTCGGCGAGAAGCGCGGTGAGCCGGCGGCAACGCGCGGGCCAGGGCGCGACATGGAGATAGTCCAGCAGTCCGGCGCCGCTCATGATCGCGACGACCTCGCAGGCGCGCGGCGCGGCGAGAATTTTCAGCGTTTCCGCGCCCAGTCGCTCGCGCGAGAGATTGGCCATGCCTGCGCGCCGGGCGATGCAGGCGTGAAGGCCTTCGGGGTCGAGCGGGCCTTCGCCATAGCAGGCGGAAAAGCGGAAGAAGCGGAGGATGCGAAGATAGTCTTCGCCGATGCGTTGCTCGGCCTCGCCGATGAAGCGCACGCGGCGGCGGGCGAGATCGTCCAGCCCGCCGACATAATCGTAAAGCCGGCCCTGGGCGTCGAGCGACAGCGCATTGATGGTGAAGTCGCGGCGCTGGGCGTCGGCGGCGAAATCGCCGCCGAAGCGCACCTTGGCGCGCCGCCCGTCGGTTTCGACGTCCTCGCGCAGCGAGGTGACCTCGAAATGGGCGTCTTCGAGCACCAGGGTCACGGTGCCGTGGTCGATGCCGGTCGGGACCACCCTGATCCCGGCGCGCTCGGCCTTTTCGACGACGGTCTCCGGCACGGCGGCGACCGCAAGGTCGACGTCGGCGACCGGTTCGCCGAGCAAGGCGTTGCGCACGGCGCCGCCGACCACGCGCAGTTCCTCGCCTTCGAGCGCGGCGAAGACCTTGTGCAGCGCCGGCCGGTCGAGCAGCGCCCGGATCGCCTGTTCCGTCGCGGCCCTCACTGGAAACGCCCCGGGGTCAGACGGCCGTTCTCCATATGGGCCGGCACATAGACGCCCCGGCGCGCGGCGCCGGAAAAGCCGGCGTAGAGAAAGCCGGAGATCGCCAGGAGCAGGCCGGCGAGCGTCAGCCAGAACAGGGCGCCGCGCGACCAATGCGCGACCAGCAGCGGATGGCGGGCGCGAAAGATCAGGAACAGGGCATAGAGGACAAATGGCGCGGCGAACAGGCCGAGCGATTCGAACAGCGAACGCGCCATTTATAAATAAAGCCTCTCATAAAGATTGCGGATCATGCCAGCGGTCGCGCCCCAAATATAGCGATTTTCATAGGGCATGGCGTAAAATTGCCGCCGGCGCCCCTGCCATTCGAGGAAATGGCGCTGGTGATTGGCGGCGTTCATCAGGAAGGACAGCGGCGTTTCGAACACGTCCTCCACTTCCGCGTTGTTGATCGAGAGACTGAGCGGCTCGCGCGTGACGCCGACGAGCGGAAAGACCCGGAAGCCGGTGCCGGTCTGGTAGGGGTCGAGGCAGCCGAGAATTTCGATGCGCTCGCGCGCGAGGCCGATCTCCTCTTCCGCCTCGCGCAGGGCGGCGTCGAGTGGCGATTCGCCCGGCTCGATCTTGCCGCCGGGAAAGGCGATCTGGCCCGAATGGTCGCGCAGCGATCCAGCGCGCTGGGTCAGGAGCAGGGAGGCGCCGTCGTCATGGACGACGATCGCCGCGAGCACGGCGGCCGGGCGGGCCGGGGCTTGCAGCAGCACGGTCTCTCCGGGCAGGGGCTCGTTGAGCCTGTGGTCGCCATTTTGGGGGCGCATGGACGGGTCGAAGGCCTCCTCGGGCCAGCCCTGGCGCAGGTGGGCGCGGGCGCGCGAGAAAAAATCGGCCGGGTCGAAAGATTTGTCGTCGAAGGACGTCATGACAGGTCCGCGATCTCGCGCATCGGCGCCATGGCGAAAAACGCGCCGCGGGAATAGACGCCGAACATGTCCTCGCCGTCGGCGGTCCGGCTCTCGCCCCAGGCGACGAGATCGTAGAACAACGCGCGCTTGACCAGGGCCCAGAGGTCGCCGCGCACCAGGACATAGGGCTTGAGGCCGCCGCTTTCGCCGGGCAGGAATTTCAGCGGGTTCTCCATGGAAATATCGACCCATTCTTCGACATTGGTGCGCAGCCGCAGGATCTGGGCCTCGCCTTCGCCCTCGCGGACCAGCTCCACGCCGAGGAAAGGCGCGTCCTCGACCACGATCCCGACGCGCTCGACCGGGGTGACCAGGACGAAACGCTCGGGGTCCTTGCGCAGCACGCTCGAAAAGAGCCTCACCAAAGCCGGGCGGCCGATCGGCGTGCCGTTATAGAACCAGGTTCCGTCCCGGGCGATCCGCATGTCGATTTCGCCGCAATAGGGCGGGTTCCACAGATGAACCGGCGCCGGGCCACGCGATCTTTGAATTTCCGCGAGGCCGCGCAAGGGATCGGACGGGGCGCCCGGTTCGGGGCGAGAGCCTTCCGGCCTGGACGGCTCTGTCTTGGGCGGATCGTTCATCAAGGTTTTTCCAACCATGCCGGCCGCCTTGATTTGGCGGCATTTTTCGCCGTGAATGGCGCCGCGGCGCCTATTATCAGTTCGACTCCGGCAAGAGCCAGCCTATATTGGCGCTGTCGATGCGACAACCGCTGCCACGACAGGAGAGCACTTCGAATGAACGCCGACCCCGCCCTTCGGGCCGAGACGAATCCCCCCTCGGACGCGGAGATGGAAGGGAGAGCGGAGCGGTCGCTCGATCTGGTCGCGGCCGCGCGAAAGGCGATCGGCGGCGCGATTTTCGGCCAGGAGCTGGTCGTCGAGGAGGCGCTCGTCACCATCCTTTCCGGCGGCCATGCTCTATTTGTCGGCGCGCCGGGCCTCGCCAAGACCTTGCTGGTGGAGACGCTCGGCCGCGTGCTCGGCTTGCACGCCAATCGCGTGCAGTTCACGCCGGACCTGATGCCGACCGACATCCTCGGCTCGGAAGTGCTGGAGGAGGGCGCCGACCATCGCCGCGCCTTCCGCTTCATCAAGGGGCCGATCTTCGCCCAGCTGCTGATGGCCGACGAAATCAACCGCGCCAGCCCGCGCACCCAGTCGGCGCTGTTGCAGGCGATGCAGGAATATCACGTCACCATCGCCGGCCAACGCTATGACCTGCCGCGGCCCTTCCATGTTCTGGCGACCCAGAACCCGCTGGAGCAGGAGGGCACCTATCCCTTGCCCGAGGCGCAGCTCGACCGCTTCCTGATGCAGATCGACGTGCCCTATCCGCAACGCGACGCCGAGCGGCGCATCCTGATCGAGACGACGGGCCGCGCCCGTCCCGCGCCCGAACAGGTGATCGACGCGGTGGGCCTGATGGATATTCAGGCGCTGGTGCGGCTGATGCCGGTCGGCGCCTCGATCGTCGATTGCATCCTCGACCTCGTGCGCGCCGCGCGCCCCGGCGAGGGCGACGCCGAAATCACGCGGCACATCGCCTGGGGGCCGGGGCCGCGCGCCGCGCAATCGCTGATGCTCGCCTGCCGCGCCCGCGCCCTGATCCAGGGCCGGCTCGCGCCCAGCAAGGCTGACGTGCTCGCGCTGGCCGCGCCTATCCTGAAACATCGCATGGCGCTGACCTATAGCGCCCGCGCGGACGGCGAAACCATCGATGCGGTCATCGAGCGCCTGAAGCAAAGATTCGGCTGATGGCCCCCAATCCGCGGAACGCCTTCGCCTTCCTGCCCTCCGAGGCGGCGCGGCCCGATCGCGAAAAGCGCATCCGGGCGCTCGATCTGGCGCGCCGGCTGCCGGCGCTGGCGCTTTCCGCGCGGCAGGCGGCGGCCTCGGCCCAGACCGGGCCGCATGGCCGGCGGCGCGCGGGGCTTGGGGAGAATTTCTGGCAGTTCCGCCCCTTCATCCCCGGCGAGGCGGCGCAGAATGTCGATTGGCGCCGCTCCGCCCGCGACGACCGGCTCTATGTGCGCGAGCGCGAATGGGAGGCGGCGCAAGTCCTGTGGGTCTGGGCCGACCTTTCGGGCTCGATGAATTATTATTCGCCGCTGGCGACGCAATCCAAGCTCGACCGCGCGTTGATCCTGACGCTCGCGCTGGCCGATTCCGCCGTCCGCGCCGGCGAGCGCGCCGGCTGGCTCGGGCTGACGCGCCTTTCTTCCGCGCGCAATGTCGTGGATAGCCTCGCCGTGGCCCTGATCGCCGAATCCCGACGCAATAGCGAGGATTTTGACGACCTGCCGCAGGCGGCGCCGCTGCGCCCGCGCGAAAAGGCGGCCCTCATCGGGGATTTCCTGGTGGATCCGGCGGATTTCGCGGCATGTTTGCAGCGCCTGGCGTCACAGGGCGCGCGTGGCCACGCCGTGATGATCTACGATCCGGCCGAGGAAGCCTTTCCTTTCTCCGGCCAGACCGAATTCTACGACGAGGCGGGCGATTTGCTGCGCGCTGGCCGCGCCGAGGACTATGCCTCCATCTATCGCGCGCGGCTTGCGGCCCATCGTGAGGCTTTGTCCGCTGCGGCGCGGGCGCAGGGCTGGACCTTCGCGCTCCATTCCACGGCGCGCCCGGCGTCGGAAGCCTTGCTCAACCTGCGCCTCGCCCTCACCGTGGACGGCGCGCGATGAGTTTTTTCTCCTTGTCGTTCGCCGCGCCCTGGGCGCTCTTGGCTCTCGCCGGCGCGCCATTGCTCTATTATCTCCTGCGGGTCACGCCGCCGCCGCCCCAGCGCGTCGCCTTTCCGCCGCTGCGGCTCATCCTCGACCTGAAAAAGCCCGACGCGACCCCGGCGCGCACACCGCTCTGGCTCCTGATCCTGCGCATGACGCTCGCCGCTCTGGTCGTGCTGGCCATGGCCGGGCCGGTGCTGACGCCGCGCGGCGCGCCAGCGACGAAAGGCGGCCCGCTGCTGCTGCTGGTCGATGACGGCTGGCCGGCGGCGAGCGACTGGACCCTGCGCCTGCAGGCCGCCGAGGCGCGGCTCGAAACCGCCTCCCGCGACGGCCGTCCCGCGGCGGTCCTCGCCTTTTCCGATCCGCCGGCCGAAGGCGTCGCGCCGGAAGACGCGGAGGCCGCCGTCAACCGGCTTCGCGCGCTCAAGCCCAAGGCCTTCCTGCCCGCGCGGGCGCCAGCGCTCGCGGCGATCGAGAATTTTCTGAAAAGTCATCCGGAGGCGCAGGTCGTCTGGGTGACGGATGGGCTGGACGAGGCTGACGGCGCCGCCTTCGCGGCGCGGTTCGCGGCGCTCGCGCCCGACGCGGAAATCCTGCGCGATCCGCGCCCCGTCGTGGCCATCGCCGGCGCCGACAACAATGCCTCGGCGCTCGATGTCCATCTTGTCCGCTCGGCGTCCGGCGGGGTCGCCTCGGGGCATGTTCGGGCCTATGACGCCAAGGGCGCCTCGCTTGGCGAGGCTGCTTTCGATTTTGGCCAGAACCCGACCGGAATGGCTCTGACCGCGAAGGCAGCCTTCGACCTGCCGGTCCAGTTGCGCAACGAGATTGCGCGGCTGGAGATCGCGGGCGTTCGTTCGGCGGGCTCCGTCCACCTGCTCGACGCCGGCTCGCGCCGGCGCCGCGTCGGGCTCGTCGGCGGCGCCGCGCGCGAACAACCCCTGCTTTCGCCACTCCATTATCTGCGCGACGCGCTCTCGCCTTTCGCGGATCTGCGCGAGGCCAAGCCCGGCGTCGTCGATCCGATCGGCGCGTTGCTCGACGAGGGCGTGGACGTGTTGATCCTCGCCGACGTCAACGCCGCCGCGCCGGCCTTGCGCGCGCGGCTGGACTCCTTCCTCGCCTCGGGCGGAACCATCCTGCGTTTCGCCGGGCCTCGTCTCGCCGCCGCCAGCGACGACGATCTGTTTCCGACGCGACTGCGGCGCGGCGGGCGCACGCTCGGCGGCGCGATGTCCTGGGAAAAGCCCAAGCCGCTCGCGCCCTTCGACGAAGCGAGCCCGTTTTTCGGCCTGATCCCGCCGGCGGAGGCGACCGTGTCCCGCCAGGTCCTGGCCGAGCCGGAGGAGGGCCTGCCGGCCAGGACCTGGGCGCGGCTCGCCGACGGCACGCCTCTGGTCACCGCCGACAAGCGTGGGCCGGGAACGCTGATCCTGTTTCATGTCTCCGCCGACGCCAATTGGTCCAGCCTGCCGCTCTCGGGGCTTTTCGTGGACATGCTGAAGCGGATCGTCGATCGCGCCGGCCTCGTCGCCAAGGCCGGGCCGTCCGGCGCCGAAACCCTGGCCTTCCTGCCGCCGCTGAAGAGCCTCGACGGCTTCGGCGCGCTCGGCGATCCGCCGCCCAGCGCCAAATCCCTTCCTGCCAAAGGCGTGTCGGCGCCGGACCCCGACCACCCCGCGGGATTTTACGGCCCCGCCGCAGGGCCGCGGGCGCTCAACGCCTTCAATAGTGACATGAAGCTGGCGCCGCTCGATTTTTCGGGCCTGAAGCTGCGCACGGCCGAGATCGCCGGGCCGCGCCCGGTCGATGTGCGGCCGCCGCTGCTGATCGCCGCCTTCCTGCTGGCGCTGGCGGATTCGCTGGCGATGATCTGGCTCGGGGGGCGGTGGCGGCGGCAGGTCGAGCCAAGACATACGGCAGCCAAGGATGCCGGCGCCAAGCAGACCGGAACCGCAGTCGCCGCGCTGGCCCTGCTGCTCCTTGCGGCGGCCTGGCCGCCGCCGGCGCGGGCCGAGACGCACAGCAAGCGCGACATCGAGGCCGCGCTGAACACCAGCCTCGCCTATGTCGTCACTGGCGATCCGCGCGTGGACCGCATCAGCCGCGAGGGACTGGCCTCGCTCTCCAAGACCCTGGGGCAGCGGACGTCCTTCACGCCGGGCGAGCCGCAGGGCGTCGATCCCGCGCATGACGAACTGGCTTTCTATCCGCTGATCTACTGGCCGGTCGCGCCGGATCGCCCGCAGCCCGGCCCGGAGGCCGCGCGGCGGATCGAAGCCTATATGAAGCAGGGCGGGCTGGTGCTGTTCGACACCCGCGACGCCGCCATGCAATTCGAGGGCGGCCCCTCGACGCCGGCGCAGTCCTGGCTGCGGACATTTCTCAAGGACGTCGATCTTCCGCCGCTCGAACCGGCGCCGGGCGACCACGTGATCTATCGAACCTTCTATATCCTGGAGGATTTCGCCGGCCGCAGCGAGAACGGCCCGACCTTGATCGAGGCCCTGCCGCCGGAAAGCGCGAAGGAGGCCCGTCCGGCGCGGGCCGGCGACGGCGTGTCGCCAATCATCATCGCCTCGAACGACCTCGCCGCCGGCTGGGCGGCCGACCAGTTCGGCGAGCCGCTCTATCCCCTGTCTCCGGATGGCGCGCGCCAGCATGAAATGGCGCTGCGCGGCGGGGTCAATATCGTGATGTACACCCTGACCGGCAATTACAAGGCTGATCAGGTCCATGTCCACGAACTGCTCGAAAGGATCGGGCGGTGAAGGAGTTCAGCCTCGCCTTCGCCCCGCTGGCGCCGCTCTGGCTGATCGGGCTTTTCGCGGTCGTTGCGGCGGCGCTGGTCGGCGTCGCCCTCGTCCTGCGGCGCCGGGGCGCGATCCTGCGCGCGCTGGTCTTTGTGGCGCTCATCGGGGCGCTGGCCAATCCGTCGCTCGTCGCGGAGCGGCGCGAGCCGCTGCGCGACGTTGTGGCTGTCGTGCTCGACCGCAGCGCGTCGCAGAATTTCGGCGACCGACGCGCCCAGACCGAAGCCGCGCGCATCGCGCTCGACCAGGCGCTCAAGGGACTCG
>JAJXYV010000011.1 GCA_021780435.1 Pseudomonadota bacterium | reverse complement strand
TCCATGACGAACAGCCCGCCGACGATGGCGAGCACGATCTCATGCTTGATGGCCACCGCGATCGCCCCGAGCATGCCGCCAAGCGCCAGCGAGCCGGTGTCGCCCATGAAGATTTGCGCCGGCGGCGCGTTGAACCACAGGAAGCCGAGACCCGCGCCGATCATCGCGCCGGTCATGACCGTCAGCTCGCCGGCCCCCGCCACGTAATTGATCCCGAGATAATGAGCGAAAATGTCGTTGCCGGCGAGATAGGCGATGATGCCGAAGGTGGCCGAGGCGATCATCACCGGCACGATGGCGAGACCGTCGAGGCCGTCCGTCAGGTTGACCGCATTGCCGGCGCCGACGATGACGAAGGCGGCGAAGGGCAGAAAGAACCAGGACAGATCGAGAATCCAGCCATGGATGAAGGGCGCCGCCAGCTTCGTCGCCGGCGCGGCGGCGGCGAAAGGCGCGACGAGCGCGGCGAAGAAATCGCCGACGGAGGACACCGGCCCGGTCGCGGAGGCGCACATCATGAAATAGGCGGCGAGCGCGGCGATCCCCGCTTCGCCCGCGAGGCGCGCGCGGCCGGAAAAGCCCTTGTGGCTCTGTTTGGTTACCTTGAGATAATCGTCATAGAAGCCGATCGCGCCGAAGCCGAGCGTCACGAACAGCACGATCCAGACATAGGCGCTGCGTGGATTGGCCCAGAGGATGGTCGAGGCGACGAGGCCCGAAATGATCATCAGGCCGCCCATGGTCGGCGTGCCCTTTTTCGCCAGATGCGACTGCGGGCCATCGGTGCGGATCGGCTGCCCCTTGCCCTGCTTCAGGCGCAGCGAGGCGATGATCGACGGGCCGAAGAAAAAGACGAAGGCGAGCGCGGTGGCGCTGGCCCCGGCGGCGCGGAAGGTAATGTAGCGGAAGACGTTCAGCGGACTGAAATGATGTGACAGTTCCGCAAGCCAGGTAAGCATCAGACAACCTCGGATTTCTGCGGTTCGGCCACGGCGAAGCGGCCTTTGAGGCCTGCGGCGAGCGCATGGAGTTTCGATCCGTTCGAGCCCTTGACCATGACGACGTCGCCGGCGCGCAGCGCCGCCGCGACCGGCGCCTGGAGCGCGGCGGCGGCCTCGGTCCAGGCGCCCCGCTTTTCGGGCGGAAGGGCTTCGTAAAGATGGCGGCTGAGCGGGCCCGCCGCAAAGACGAGATCGACGCCGTTGCGCAGGAGATCGTCCTTCAGGGCGGCATGCAGTTGCGGCCCGGTCGGCCCCAGTTCGAGCATGTCGCCGAGCACCGCGATGCGCCGTCCGGCGCCGGTCGGCTGCGCGGCGCCGAGCAGGTCGATCGCGGCGCGCATCGAGGCGGGATTGGCGTTGTAGCTTTCGTCGATCAGGAGGAAGCGGCTGAGCGGGTCGTCGCCGTCGAGCCAGAGCGTCTCGCGCGCGCCGCGGCCCTGCGCGGGCGCGACGCTGGCGAGCGAGTCGGCGATGGTCCGGAAATCGAGCCCGACCGCGCGCGCGGCGAGCACGACGGCAAGCGCGTTGATCGCCATGTGCCGGCCCGGCGCGCCAAGGCGGAAAGAAACGTCCTGGCCGAGAACGCGCGCGGACACGCGCGAAAAATCCTCCGCCGCATTGAACTCGACGAGACTGGCGTCGGCGGCGGGATCAGCGCCGAAGGTCAGCGCATAGCCGGCGGGCGAGGCTTTCGCCGCCGTCTCGAGAAGGGGGAAGGTCTCGATGTCGCGATTGAGGATGGCCACGCCGCCCTTGACGATTCCGGAAAAGATCTCGGCCTTGGCCTGAGCGATCTCCTCGACATTGGCGAAATGTTCGAGATGGACCGGCGCGACCGTCGTGACGATGGCGACGTGCGGGCGCACCATGTCGACCAGCGCCGTGATTTCGCCGGCGTGGTTCATGCCGATCTCGAACACGGCGTAGCGCGCGCTTTCCGGCAAGCGGGCGAGCGTCAGCGGCACGCCCCAGTGATTGTTGTAGGACTTGTCCGAGGCGTGGGTCGGGCCGGCGTCGGACAGCACCTTGCGCAGCATTTCCTTGGTCGAGGTCTTGCCGACCGATCCGGTCACCGCGATGATCCGCGCCCGGCTGCGCTTGCGCGCGGCGCGGCCGAGCCCTTCCAGCGCCTTGAGCACGTCATGGACAATATAGAGCGTTCCGAGATGCTTGAGCGCGGCGGCGTGACCTTCGTCCACCACCGCCGCCGCAGCGCCGCGCTCGAAGGCGGCGCCGACGTAATCATGGCCGTCGCTGCGGTCGCCCTGAATCGCGAAGAACAGGTCGCCCGGCTGCAGCGTGCGCGTGTCGATCGAGACACCGGTCACATGCTGCGGCGGCATGCCAAGAACCCGCGCGCGCAGCGGCGCGACGAGTCCGAGTCCGCTCCAGAGAATTTCGCTCATGCCGCAAACTCCGCGAGCGCGGCGCGCGCCGCTTCGTGATCCGAGAAGGGCAAAACCGTCCCGCCGACGATCTGACCGGTTTCATGGCCCTTGCCGGCGATCAACAACAGGTCGCCGTCCTTCAGCATCGCGACCCCGGCGCAGATCGCCGCCGCGCGGTCGGCGATTTCCTGTGCGCCTGGCGCGGCGGCCAGAATTTGCGCGCGGATCGTCGCGGGATTTTCGCTGCGCGGATTGTCGTCCGTGACGATCGCGACATCGGCGCAGCGCGTCGCGATCTCGCCCATGATCGGCCTTTTTCCCGCGTCGCGGTCGCCGCCGCAGCCGAAGACCACGATGAGCCGGCCGCGCGCGAAAGGCCGCAGGGCGGCGAGCGCCTTTTCCAGCGCGTCAGGCTTGTGGGCGTAATCGACGAAGACCGGCGCGCCCGCCCTGTCGCCGACGCGCTCAAGGCGCCCCGGCGCGCCGCGCAGATTTTCCAGCGCCGGAAAGACCTTGTCCGCCGGCGCGCCGGCGGCGAGCGCGAGGCCCGCCGCGACCAGCGCGTTTTCCGCCTGGAAGAGGCCGGCGAGCGGCAGGCGCACGACGACGTCCCGTCCCTCGAAGACGAGATCGAGCCGCAGCGCATAGCCTTCCGCGCGCGCTTCCCTCAGCCGCAGTCCGTCGCCCCGGGCGCCGACGGTAAAGATCTTCAGGCCCCGCGCGCGACAGGCGGCGGCGACTTCGCCCGCATGGTCGCCATCGGCCGCGATCACCGCCGTCTGGCCCGGCCGGAGCAGATCGGTGAAGAGCCGCAGCTTGGCGGCGAGGTAATCCTCGAGGCTCGGATGATAATCGAGATGATCGCGCGAAAGATTGGTGAAGCCCGCCGCCGTCAGGCGCACGCCGTCGAGGCGGCGCTGGTCGAGCCCATGCGAGGACGCTTCCATCGCCAGATGGGTCACGCCTTCGCCGGCGAGCGCGTCGAGCGTCTTGTGCAGGGTGACGGGATCGGGCGTCGTCAGCGAGCCATAGACCGCGCCGGACGGCTTGACCACGCCGATCGTGCCGAGCGAGGCCGCGGGATAGCCGCAGGCGGCGAAAATCTGGCGGGTGAAATCGGCGACCGAGGTCTTGCCCGACGTGCCGGTGACGGCGACGATCGTCTCCGGCTGACGCGGGAAAAGCGCCGCCGCCGCATGGGCCAGGCTCTTGCGCGCGTCCCTTGTCCGAACATAGGCCGCCGCCAGTTGGGGCGGCGGCGCCTTCTCGCCGACGACCGCGACGGCCCCCGCAGCGAGCGCCTGCGCGGCGAATTGCATCCCGTCCGCCCTGGCGCCCGCCAGCGCGAAGAACAGGGCGCCGGGCGCGGCCGCGCGGCTGTCGGCCGTGACAGCGGTCACGTCCCGGCCGGCGAGCGCCGCCGGCGCTTCGGGAACAAGGGCGCCGAGCCGCATCAATGTTCTCCGAATTCGCTGGCGCGGGCCGGCGAATTCGCGAAGCCATAGCCGAGTTTGGCGAGCAGCGGGAAGGGTTCGGTCGGCAGGTTGAGGCGCGGCTCAAGGCCGAGCAGCGGGCTGACGCGCTCGATCAGCCGACCCGTGACATAGCCCGAATTATAGGCCGCGGTCGCGTAATGGCCGTCCTCGGGGAGGCCCTGAGGCTCGTCCATGACGGTCATGAACAGATAGCGCGGCTTGTCGGAAGGCACGAGCGCCATGAAGGTCGTGAACAGACGGTGATGATCGTACCGGCCATTGACCACCTTTTCGGCGGTGCCGGTCTTGCCGCCGACGAAATAGCCGGGAATGTTCGCCTTCCTCGCCGAGCCGACCTCGGCGTTGAGCCGCATGATGTAACGCAACGCTTCGCCCGTCTCCGCTTTGATGACGCGCGGATTGTCCTCCTTGCGGAAATCCGGCGGGCGCTTCAGGAAGGTCGGCGTGATCAGATAGCCGCCATTGGAAAGCGCCGCCACCGCCATCATCGCCTGGAGCGGCGCGACCGCAAGGCCGTGGCCGAAGGCGATGGTCATGGTCGAGACCTCGCTCCAATGTTTCGGAATGATCGGCTCTGCGCTTTCGGGGAGTTCGGTGCGCATCCGGTCCATCTGGCCCATCTTGCGCAGGAAGGCCTTGTGGCCCTCGACGCCGACCATCAGCGCCATGCGCGCCGAACCGATGTTCGACGAATGGACGAAAACCTCCGGCACCGTCAGGATGCGATGGGTGGCGTGATAATCGTGGATCACGCCGTGGCCCCAGCTCAGCACGCTGCGCGCGTCGATCCGCGAATTGAGATTGACCTTGCCGTTGTCGAGCGCCATGGCGATCGTCAGCGCCTTGAAGGTCGAGCCCATTTCATAGACGCCGACCGTCAGGCGATTGATATTGTTCGGCTTGAGCGCGTCGACCGGATTGTTGGGGTCGTAATCGGGCAGCGAAGCCTCGGCGATCACCTCGCCGGTGTTCACGTCAAGGATGGCGGCGGCGGCCGCCTTGGCCTGGAAGCGCTCCAGACCATGGACCAACTCGTCGCGCAAGGCGTGGGTGGCGCGCATGTCGAGCGACAACGAGACGGGCTTGAGATTTTCCGGCGCGAGATTGAAGCCGGCGTCATGCAGGTCGGACAGGCCCTGCCCGTCAAGATATTTCTCGACGCCCGCGATCCCGGCATTGTCGGAATTGGTGAAGCCGAGGACATGCGCCCCCAGCGGGCCATTGGGATAGATCCGCTTGTTCTCCGGCAGGAAGCCGACGCCCGGCAGGCCGAGGCGGAAGATCGCCTGCTGCTGGGCCGGCGTCACGCCGCGCTTGATCCAGATGAAGCCCTTGCGCGAACCGAGCTTCTCGCGCAATTCGTTGGCGTTGACATCCGGCAGGACGGCGGTGATCAGTTCGGTCGCCTCATCCTTGTCGATGATGCGGCGCGGTTCGGCGAAGACCGACATGACCTTGATGTCGGTGGCGAGCACTTCGCCATTGCGGTCCACGAGTTCGGGCCTCGCCGCCGACACGGCTTCCGACGCCTCGCGGCGAAAGGAGTGCGGATCGGGCTTGGCGCCGAAATAAGCCAGACGGCCGATGAAGAGCGCGAAAAGCGCGCCGAAGAGCGCCGCGGTCAGCCGGATGCGGCCGCGGCTCTTGGACGGATGAGTGGAAAAGATTCGGCGCAGCGCCGTCATCAGATCGAAGCGCGGGCGCTTCGGCGCGGGCGGCTGGACGGGCGGCGGCTGAAGCGCGGGCGCGGACAGGAATTCGGGCGCGCCCGAAGGCGCGGCGAATTCGGCGGCCGGTCCTTCTCCAGCCGGTTCGTGATCGGGATAAAGCCGCGCGGCAGCTGCGTCCATGGCCTCTTATCTCCCGGTCCTGGAGGCGGCGGGTCGCGCCGGGGTCGCGGAAGGCGTCGCCGACGGGCGCGCGGCGCCCGGCGTGTTGGTCGGGTCGGCGAGGCCGAGACCCTTCAGCTCTTCGCCGATCTCGTCGCCGCGCGCAACCTTGTCGGGCAGGTCGGCGAGGGTCGAGATCTGCGACAGCTCCATCACCTGGCCGCCGAGATACTGGTCGGCGAGCGCCTCGATGCGCACCGGCGCCGCGACATGGGCCCATTCGGCCCGCGCAATCGCCAAGGCGTCGGTTTCCGACTGCAGTTCGCGCTTCAGCTTGGCCATTTTCTCGACCTGGTAGAGCGTCGCATATTTGATCGAATAGGCATAAACCGCCGAGCTGATCAGGACGACGATCGCGATGACGTTCATCAGGCGCAGCATGTCAGCGGCCCTCCTGTTGAGGCGCTGCCGGCGCCTCGGTGCGTTCGGCCCAGCGCAATTTGGCCGAGCGGGCGCGCGGATTGCCGGCGCATTCGGCCTCGCTTGGCGCGACGGGCTGGGGCGCGCGCAGGACGAAGGTCGTCGGCGGCGGCGCCTTCTCGCCGGGGAGCAGGCGTGACGGCGCCCTGCCCCGCCCGGTGCGGGCGGCGAAGAACTGCTTGACGATGCGGTCTTCCAGCGAATGGAAGGTCACCACCGCGAGGCGCCCGCCCGGGCGCAGCAGACGCTCGGCGGCTGCAAGCGCGCGGGTCAGCTCTTCGAGCTCCTCGTTGACGGCGATGCGCAGGGCCTGGAACGAGCGGGTGGCCGGGTGGATGTCCTGCGGCCGGCCTGGATTGGCGCGGGCGATGATCTGGGCCAGGGCGGCGGTCGTCGCGATCGGGGCCTTGCTCCGCTCGGCGACGATGGCGCGCGCGATGCGGCGCGAGGCGCGCTCCTCGCCGTAATGATAGATCAGGTCGGCGAGTTCGCCTTCCTCCAGCTCGTTCACCAGATCGGCGGCGCTGCGGCCGGATTTCTCCATGCGCATGTCGAGCGGCCCGTCGAAGCGGAAGGAAAAGCCGCGCTCCGGCTGGTCGAACTGCATGGAGGAGACGCCGATGTCGAGCACAACCCCATCGAAGGGGCCCACGCCCTGTTCGCGCGCCGTCGTCTCCATCTGCGAGAAGCGGGTCTGCGCCAGCATGAGCCGTCCGCCGCTTTCCGCGACCAGCGCCGCGCCGCCCTGGATGGCGCTCGGATCGCGATCGAGGGCGAGGACGCGGCCGCCTTCGGCGAGGATGAGCCGCGTGTAGCCGCCGGCGCCGAAGGTTCCGTCGAGATAGAGGCCGCCCGGAACGACGGCCAGCGCGCCGACCGCTTCGGCCGCAAGCACGGGGATATGGGGCGAAACCGCCCGGTTTTCATCCATTTTCCGCCTCGCGCACGCAAGAAGGCCGCCCAAACCCACGCCAGGACGCGCCGCGCGACGCGCTTCCCCGGCGCGCGCGGCTGGGCGCCCAGCTTGACGCGGCTGCAAAACGCCGCATGACGAATGAATTCGGCGAAGATGGGGCATCGATGGCGTCAACGCGCGGGCCACGGAAATCAGGAAATTGCATTTGGCCCGATTAAAGCATCGTTAGCGTTAAGAACCCATTTACGCCACGGCGCCGCGAAATGCGGCGACGCGCGATGAGCCAGCCGGCCTGTAAGCCGGGTTCTGTATGGCGCCTTGCGGCGCGTGATGGCCATTCCTCTGGGGCGGCCGTTGCCGGCCGTCTCTAGCAACCAACCCGGACGACGCCCCGGAGAGGGGTGGTTTCCCTGTCGTCCCTATTCGGTTTTGCTCCCGGCGGGGCTTGCCGTGCCGCTGACGTCGCCGCCCGCGCGGTGCGCTCTTACCGCACCCTTTCACCCTTGCCTCCGGAGGCCCGGAGGCGGTTTGCTTTCTGTGGCGCTTTCCCTGGGGTCGCCCCCGCCGGACGTTATCCGGCGCCGTTTCTCCGTGGAGCCCGGACTTTCCTCCGTCCCGAAAGACGGCGGCCATCCAGCCGACTGGCCGCCTTGGCATAGCAGCCGATCCCGGCGCGTCAAGTTTTTTCGAAGCCAGAACGATCGGCTATTCCTGCTTGCCGGGCTTCGCGGCCGGGACGCGGCGGGCGCTCGCGTCGTGAAGCACGCGCTTCGCAAGATCGTAGCCCTGCCTTTGGTGCAGCCGGATCGAGGCCTCGGAAAAATCATAGTCGCGGGACAGGGACTCCCCGTCCGCCGCCGCGCGCACGAAGCGCGTTATGGTCGTGGCCGCGCCGTCGCCCATCAGCTCGATGAAAGCGGGGCGCTGCTTGATCTTCGCCTGAACGGCGGGATCAAGCTGAGCAAGCATTTTATTGACCAGCGTCCGGTAGGCGCTGGCCATTTCGCGAAGCCTGAAATCGCTGCGCGCCCGTTCGGAATAGACGATCTCTTCGCGGCGGGTCATGACTTCGATCATGTTCGTCGGCAAGGCTTTTTCCGTTGCGAAGAGATCGACGACGAAGACACGCTTGCCTGCCGGACCGCAACGATCGACGACCATGTCGAGCGGAGAATTACTGACGATACCCCCATCCCAATAAGCCTTGTCGCCGATCATGGTCCAGGGGAAGCCCGGCGGCAGGCTGCCGCTCGCCATGAGATGATCGGGCGTCAGATCGTCGACATAGCTGTCGAAAACCTCGAGTTCGGCGGTGGCGACATTGACGGCGCTGACCAGGAGCCGCACCGGACTGGCCTTCAAGGCGGCAAAATCGACAAAATCCGCGATAAGCGCCCGCAGCGGCGCCGTGTCGTAGAAGCTCGTCCAGTTGGTTGGCAGGAGCGAAGGATTGGCGAAGGGCTGCATCCAGCGCGGCGTGAAGAAATTCGGCAATCCAAAGAGAAGAACGGCCGTCGCGGCCGCGGAGCGGTCCGCGTCACGCCATGGCAGGAACGGATTCTGGCTGGCGAGCCTGGACCAGAACGCCTCGAGCGCCCTGGTCGCCTTGCGGGGGTTGGCGGCGACGATTGCGCCATTCAGAGCGGCGATCGACACCCCGGCGACAATGTCGGGGAAGATCCGGGCCTCCTCCAGAGCCTTGACCACGCCGCATTCAAAAGCCCCGAGCACGCCGCCGCCCTGCAAGACCAGCACCGTTTGCGACGGTATGGTCTTCATCAAGAAGCCGGGGTTCGAAAGGTCCTGCGTCACCTTGCCGAGATGGACGCGGTATCTGATCAGCCTTTCGACATCGAGGGTCTCGTCGGCGGGCCGGCCCATCGAGAACAACGCGCGCGGGACAGAGTCCTTGAGGTAGAACAACGCAAAGGACTGCTGCTCGAGCGCGCCCCGGCTGACCTTTTCCACGCCCTCTTCGGGCGCGCCCACGACGGTGAAGCTGATGTCGCCGACGTCGCAGTAATAAAGGGACACCTCGTCGTAGCGCAGCCGTTGGCCCATCATGTTGCGGGCGGCGAGCTGGCCCTGTTTCCTCGCATTGTCCAGATGTTCGATATGCCGGCGGCGGGCGAAGACGGGATCGTAGAAGCTGGCGACGTCGCCGGCCGCAAAGACATCGGGGGCGCAGGACTGCAACATTTCGTCGACAACCACCAGGCCCTTGTGAAGGACCACGCCGCTGTTGCGAAGAAAGCCGGTTGAAGGCGTCAGTCCGACACACACGACCACAAGGTCGCAGGACACGCGCCGTCCCGACGATATCACGACGGCGCGAACCCGGGCGTCGCCTTCGACGGAAACGGGCGTCTCGCCGAGAATTGTCGTCACCCCCCGCTTTTCGACCTGCGCGAGGAAAAAATCGGAAAGGATCTGCGCTTCGAGATCGGGCAGGAGCCTGTCCCCCTCCTCGATGAGGGTGACGCCAAGGCCAAGCTGCGCCAGAGCCACGGCGACCTCCACGCCCAGAAAACTCCCGCCGATGACGGCGGCGCGCCGGGCGCCGGCGGCGGCTTGCCGCAAGGCGTCGGAATCGGACTTGTTTCCCAGATAATGCACGCCCGCGCGCTGGGCGCCGGGGACGAGGAGCGGCGCGGGCCGTCCTCCCGTCGCGATGAGCAGCCGGCCATAGCCGATCTTCCCGATCCCGCCAGCGGTGACCGTCTTCGCCGCGGCGTCGACCGCGGTGACCGGAGCGTTGAGGCGCAGATCGATTTCCTGTTCGCGATAGAAAGCTTCCGAGTGGACGTGGAAATCGTCGCTCGCCACGTCGCCCAGAAGCATCCGCTTGGACAGCTGCGGCCGGTAATAGGGCGGAAGCGATTCCGCGGACAGAATGGCGATCGAGCCTTCGGCGCCCTCCAGACGCAAGGTCGCCGCGGCTGTCGCGCTTGCGACGCCGCCGCCGAGGAGCAGGTAGTCGACGTTGATCGCGGGCTCGACGAGGGGCGACGCGGTCTTGCGCGATGACAAAGCCATGGTGTCCTCCTGGAAAGGTCGACCATCACGCCCCGGCGTCCGAAGGCGTTGAAAGCTGATCTTCGACGCCCGCGCAAGCTGGACGCCATCCCGAATCGCGCCCGGCCCTCGCCTGCGCGAGACGTCGGGAATTGTTAGGCGGATCGTGGCAATTTTACACTTGTGCGGCTGCGCCAAGCTGTTCATTGTCCCCCGCGTCCTTTTGGCCGGCGGCGACTCGGGCGCCCGAGGCGATGCGGAGGAGTTCGGTTTCAATGAAGAAAATCATGATGTTGACGGTCGCGCTTGCGACTGTTCTCAGCCTCTCCGGCTGTTACACGCCGCAGGACCGGGCGGTTGGCGGCGCCGTCCTCGGCGGCGCGACCGGCGCGGCCATCGGCGGCCTCGCCTCGGGCCGCGCTGGCGGCGCGGTCGCCGGCGGCCTCATCGGCGCCGCGGCCGGCGGCATCATCGGCGCCAATACTGCGCCGCCCCCGCCGCCCCCGCCGCGCCGCTGCGCCGAATTCATGATCAATCCGGACGGCAGCCGCGTCTGCACCGCCTGGTACGGCTACTGACCCAATCGGGCCCTTGACCTTCAGGCGGCCCGACGCGGGCCGCCTTTTCCTTTTCCGGATCCTGCATGTCGCCCGACAGCCCGCTCGCGGCCGAATTCCATGCCTCGCCCAATCACGGCGAGCGCCGCGGCGGCCCTGCGGACGCGATCGTGCTGCATTATACCGGCATGCCGACGGGCGACGCCGCCCTGGCCCTGCTCTGCGCGTCGGACTCCGGGGTCTCCTGCCATTATCTGGTCTGGGAGGATGGGCGGATCTGGCAACTCGCGCCGGAATCGCGGCGCGCCTGGCACGCCGGCAAGAGCTTCTGGGCGGGCGAGACCGACATCAATTCGCGCTCGATCGGGATCGAGATCGTCAACGCCGGCCATGACGGCGGCGCCCCGCCCTATCCCGACGCGCAGGTCGAGGCCGTGATCGCGCTCGTGCGCGACATTGCGCAAAGGCTCGGGATCAGACCGGAGCGCATCCTCGGCCATTCCGACATCGCGCCCGCGCGCAAGAGCGATCCCGGCGAATATTTCCCGTGGCGCCGGCTCCATGAAGCCGGCCTTGGCCATTGGATGGCTCCGGCGCCCATCCGCCCCGGCCCGTCCTATGCGCAAGGCGCGATGGGCCCGCCGGTGGCGGCGATCCAGCATATGCTCGCGGCCTATGGCTATGACGTGGTTCCGACCGGCCTTTTCGACGAAAGGACGCGCGACGCCGTCGCCGCCTTCCAGCGCCATTTCCGGCCGGAAAGGATAGACGGCGTCGCGGACGCTTCGACCCTGGAGACGCTGCGGGCCTTGCTGGCCGCCTTGCCGGCGCGCTGATCGCGCCTCAGATCGCGTCGAGCTTGCCCAGTTCCTCCGCGACGAGATAGTAGAAGGCCGCGCGCGACTTGTGGTTGTTGCCCTTCATCTTCTCGACCGTCTTCCTGATCGCGGCGTCGATGGCGGCGTCATCGATCGCGCCGAGATGCTTCTTCCCCCAATTGTTGTGAACCGTCTTTAATTCATCGGGGTCGGACGAGGCGACGAGCGCGGAATCCGCATTGCGCAGGGCGATGCTGAGATATTTCAGGACCGCGTCGACTTTGGCCTGGTCCGCGCCGGGCGCATATTTCCTGATTTCGGCGGCGTGATCCATCGGATCCTCCCCGGATCTGCGCTGCCTCGGCTGAGTCAGGCCGCGTTCGGCAAAATGATCCCTTTCCCATGGAAAGCCAAGCTGACGAAACTCACTCTTCGCGGTCTTTCTCGGAGCGCTTCAGCAGATGCAGCGCCGCCGCCAGCATGTCGGTCTGCGTGATGAGGCCGACAATGCGATAATCCGGATCGACCACCACAACCTCATAGGCCCGTCCGCCGGAAAGCGCCGAGGCGTATGTCAGGGCCGGCGCATCGGGCCGGGCCACCGGAGCCGAAGTCAGGACAGCCGCAACCAGCGCTTCGTCGCCGATCAGATGGCGCGACTCGACCATGCCGATATAGACGCCCAAGCGGTTCACGGCCGGCATGCAGCGCAGGCGGCGCGCCAGCATTTTCTCGCGCGCCTCCGCGACCGTCGCGTCATAGGAAATCGAGACTATGTCCTTGGACATGATATCGGCGCAAAGCGGCGAATCCTTCGTCCGCGCGAGGGACCGCTCCTCGAGGCGCCACAGCAACTCCTCCAGATCGTCGCGGTCGATGTCGAAACTCTCGCGCATCTCGCCGAGGACCGAGTCGAGATCGTCGGCAAGAAAGCTGCCGCGGCGCAGGGGCGGCGCGTCCGCGGTTCCATGCGCGCTCGGCGGCGGATGGGCCGCGACATGCGGATAGGAATGGCCCGAAAACTTGTGAAAGATCAGGCCGACCATCACGAGCAGCAGCGAATTGACGCCGATGGGCAGGAAGGCGAAGATCAGGTCGGGCGGGACCGCCTTATGCGCGGCGAGCGCGGTCAGGAGCGCGACCGCGCCGCCCGGCGGATGGAGGCAGCGCATGATCGACATGGCGACGATGGCGCCGCCGACCGCCATCGCCGTGGCGAGATAGGGATCGGGAACGACCCTTATGACCGCGATCGCCACTAGGCAGGAAATGACATTGCCGCCGATGACCGACCAGGGCTGAGCCAGCGGACTGGACGGAACCGCGAAAACCAGCACGGCGGAGGCGCCGATCGGCGCAACGATCAATGGCGAATGAGACCCGGCGACGCCGCGCGCAACGAGAAAGCCGGTCAGGCCGATGCCGACGAAGGCCCCCAGCCCCGCCAGCAGCACGTCAAACGGTTTTGAGCCGGCCAGCGTTGGCGCCAGCCGGTTCAGTGAAGGTTTCAAGCCGTCCTCCCGAGTTATTCTGCTCAATTTTTGTGCTTTCTGTCACAGGTCGGGACAATCGGCAAGGTCGCGACGTCAGGGCCGGTAGTTCAGGATCGGCGCCAGCCAGCGCTCGACCTCCGCGACGCCCATGCCCTTGCGCGCGGCGTAATCCTCGACCTGATCGCGCTCGACCTTGGCCACGCCGAAATAATGCGCTTGCGGATGGGCGAAATAGAGCCCGCTGACCGATGCGCCCGGCTGCATGGCGAAGCTTTCGGTCAGCGAGACGCCGATCCGGCGCGAGGCCGCGAGCAGGTCGAAGATCGTCTGCTTCTCCGTATGGTCGGGCTGCGCCGGATAGCCGGGCGCCGGGCGGATTCCGCGATAATTTTCCGCGATGCGCTCCTCGTTGCTCAGGCGCTCGCCGGGCGCATAGGCCCAGAACTCCTTGCGCACCCGCTCATGCAGATATTCAGCGAAAGCCTCGGCGACGCGGTCGGCCAAGGCCTTGACCATGATCGAGCCGTAATCGTCATTGGCGCGGGCGAGCTTGTCGGCGATCTTGCCCTCCTCCGGCCCCGCCGTGCAGACGAAAGCGCCGATATAATCCGCCTTCCCGCTCGCCTCCGGCGCGACGAAATCGGCCAAGGCGACATTGGCCTTGCCATCGTGGCGGGAGAGTTGCTGGCGCAAGGTGTGGAGCGTCGCGAGCTTTTCGGTCCGCGACTCGCCGGAGTAAAGAGCGATGTCGTCGCCGATGGCGTTGGCCGGCCAGAAGCCAATCACCGCCTTGGGGTTGAACCAGCGCTCATCCACGACGCGCTTGAGCATTTTCTGCGCATCCTCGAAAAGCTGGCGCGCGACGGCGCCCTGCTTCTCGTCTTCGAGGATCTTCGGGAAGCGGCCCTTCAGCTCCCAGGTCTGGAAGAATGGCGTCCAATCGATATAGGGGATCAACTCCGCGACATCCTGCGACGAAAGAATGCGCACGCCGGTGAAGGTCGGCTTGGGCGGCGCATAATCCGACCAGTCGATCTTGACCGCATTCTTTCGCGCGTCGGCGAGACTGACCCTGCGCTTTTCGCTTTCGGCCCGCGCATGGGCCTCGGCGACACGGGAATATTCGTCGCGGATCTGTTTTGTGTAGGTTGCCTTGCCGGCGCCGATCAGCGCCTGGGCGACGCCGACCGCGCGGCTCGCGTCGGTGACGTAGACCGCTTGGCCGGCCTCGTAATTGGGCGCGATCTTCACCGCCGTATGGACGCGCGAGGTGGTGGCGCCGCCGATCAGCAGGGGAACGTCGAAGCCCTCGCGCTGCATCTCGCTGGCGACGAAAGCCATTTCATCGAGCGACGGCGTGATGAGGCCCGACAGGCCGATCATGTCGACCTCGTGCTTTTTCGCTTCATCCAGAATGCGCTGCGCCGGAACCATGACGCCGAGGTCGATGATCTCGAAATTGTTGCAGGCGAGCACGACCCCAACGATGTTCTTGCCGATATCGTGGACATCGCCCTTCACGGTCGCGAGCAGGATCTTGCCTGCGCTCGACCGTGCGCCGTCCTTGTCCGCCTCGATGAACGGCAGAAGATAGGCGACGCCCGCCTTCATCACCCGCGCCGATTTCACCACCTGCGGCAGGAACATCTTTCCCGAGCCGAACAGGTCGCCGACCGTATTCATCCCCGCCATCAGCGGACCTTCAATCACATCAAGCGCGCGCGAAGAATTCTGGCGCGCCTCCTCGACGTCGGCCTCGATGAAATCGGTCACGCCATTGACGAGCGCATATTCGAGCCGCGCCGCGACCGGCTGCTCGCGCCAGGCGGCGTCTTTCTCCCGGATCTCGCCGGCCTTGCCGCGATATTGCTCGGCGAGCGCCAGCAGGCGCTCGGTCGCATCGGGACGGCGATCCAGCACGACGTCCTCGCAGGCCTCGCGCAGAGCGGGATCGATCTTCTCATAGACCGCGAGCTGGCCGGCGTTGACGATGCCCATATCCATGCCGGCCTGGATCGCGTGATAAAGAAACACGCTGTGCATCGCCTCGCGCACGGGCTCATTGCCGCGGAAGGAGAAGGAGAGGTTCGACACGCCGCCGGAGACATGGGCGTGCGGCAAGTTCTTGCGGATCTCGCGCGTGGCGTCGATGAAATCGACGCCGTAATGATTGTGCTCCTCGATGCCCGTCGCCACCGCGAAAACATTTGGGTCGAAGATGATGTCCTCGGGTGGAAACCCCACCTTTTCGGTGAGGATTTTATAGGCGCGCGCGCAGATCTCGACCTTGCGCGCGAGAGTATCGGCCTGGCCCTTTTCGTCGAAGGCCATGACCACCGCCGCCGCGCCATGACGACGCACGATCTTCGCGTGCTCGATGAATTTCTCCTCGCCTTCCTTCAACGAGATCGAATTCACCGCAGCCTTCCCCTGCAGGCATTTCAACCCGGCTTCGATGATCTCGAATTTCGAGGAATCGACCATCACCGGCACGCGCGCGATATCCGGCTCGGCGGCGACGAGATTGAGGAACTCGACCATGACTTTTTCCGAATCGAGCAGGCCCTCGTCCATGTTCACGTCGATGATCTGGGCGCCATTGGCGACCTGGTCGCGCGCAATATCGAGCGCGGCGGCGTAATCGCCGGCTTGAATGAGTTTGCGGAATTTCGCCGAGCCCGTGACATTGGCGCGCTCGCCGATATTCACGAAATTGATGTCCGAGGTCAGCGTGAAGGGCTCGAGCCCCGAGAGCCGCAACAGCGGCTCGATCTTCGGCAGGGCGCGCGGCTTGACGCCCGCGACGCGCTTCGCGATCGCCGCGATATGATCCGGCGTGGTGCCACAGCAGCCGCCGACGATATTGACCAGGCCGCTGTCGGCGAATTCGCCGACGAGGTCCGCCATCGCCGCGGGGCTTTCGTCATAGAGGCCGAATTCATTGGGCAGGCCGGCGTTGGGATAGGCGCAGACGAATGTGTCGGCGATGCGCGAAATTTCCGCGACATGGGCGCGCATTTCGCGCGCGCCGAGCGCACAGTTGAGGCCGATGGAGAAGGGCTTCGCATGGCGCAGCGAATGCCAGAAGGCCGTCGGCGTCTGGCCGGACAAAGTGCGCCCCGACAGATCGGTGATCGTGCCGGAAATCATGATCGGCAGCGTGACGCCGGCTTCCTCGAAAGCTTCGTCGATGCCGAAGAGCGCCGCCTTGGCGTTGAGCGTATCGAAGATCGTCTCGACCAGAAGAAGATCGGCGCCGCCTTCGATCAAGCCGCTCGCCGCCTCGCGATAAGCGACGCGCAATTCATCGAAAGTCACCGCGCGGAAGCCAGGATTAGAGACGTCCGGCGAAATCGAGGCGGTGCGGTTGGTCGGCCCCATGGCGCCGGCGACGAAGCGCTTCTTCCCGTCGCGCCTTTCTGCTTCGATCGCGGCTTCGACAGCCAGCAGCGCGCCATGGAAATTCAGTTCGCGCGCCAGCGATTCCATGCCGTAATCGGCCTGGGCGATGGTGGTGCAGGAAAAGGTGTTGGTCTCCACAATATCCGCGCCCGCTTCAAAATAGGCGAGATGGATGTCGCGGATCGCGTCGGGCTGGGTCAGGATCAGCAGGTCGTTGTTGCCGCGCACGTCGCGCGGCCAGTCGACGAAGCGCGTTCCGCGAAAATCCGCTTCGGTGAATTTGCGCTGCTGGATCATCGTGCCCATGGCGCCGTCGAGCACGAGAATTTTTTCGCGCGCCGCGTCATTAAGAGCTTCGAGAACCGTCTTGCCGCCGAAGCGATTTTGCGTGGTCATGTCAAAGTCCTGTTGCATGGGCCTTCCTTCACGGCCTGGCCCCTCATCCGTCTCGCCTTCGGCGAGCCACCTTCTCCCGCAAGGGAAGAAGGACGCAAGCTTCTAGATCGCAGCCGCCCTGGCCGGCGCCGCGCGCACGCCGAGCAGGTGGCAAACCGCGAAGACCAGGTCGGCGCGGTTCATCGTGTAGAAATGGAACTGCTCGACGCCGCGGTCGAGCAGGTCGAACACCTGTTCCGCGGCAATAGCCGCCGCGATCAGGCGGCGCGTCGGCAGGTCGTCGTCGAGGCCCTCGAAACGCTCGGCCAACCAATCCGGCACGCTCGCGCCGGCCTTTCTCGCGAAATTCGCGGTCTGCTTGAAATTCTGCACCGCCGTCACGCCGGGCACGATCGGGATCGTGATCCCGGCCGCGCGCACGCGGTCAAGAAAGCGGAAATAAATGTCGTTGTCGAAGAAGAATTGCGTGATCGCGCGGGTCGCGCCGGCGTCGATCTTGCGCTTGAGAACGTCGATATCCTGCTCGAAGCTCGCGCTTTCGGGATGTTTTTCCGGATAGGCCGAAACCGAGACCTCGAAATCACCGATGGCGCGCAGACCGGCGACAAGATCGGTGGAATGGGCGTAGCCGCCGGGCGTCGGCGCATAGGCGCCCCCTATCCCGCCTTGGGGGTCGCCGCGCAAGGCGACGATATGGCGCACGCCGACGTCCCAATAGGCGCGCGCGACCTCGTCCACCTCCGCGCGCGTCGCGCCGACGCAGGTGAGATGGGCCGCCGGCTTGATGTCCGTCTCGCTCAGGATTCGCGCGACCGTGGCGTGGGTGCGCTCGCGGGTCGAGCCGCCGGCGCCATAGGTCACCGAGACGAATTTCGGGTGAAGCGGCGCGAGGCGCGAGATCGCCTCCCAAAGCGCCGTCTCCATTTCCGGCGTCTTCGGCGGGAAGAATTCGAACGACACGTCGATTGCGCGGTGATGGCGGCGGCTGAGCCTCTGCTCCTGCATGTCCAACTCTTACGATAGGGCGGCGCGCGGGTCGCGCGCGAGCCAAAGGGAAACGGTGAGCTTGTCCTCGCCGAGCGATTCCGCCGGCGCGAGGTCCCGCTGCAGGACCGGCTCGAGGCCCGCCTGCCGCAGGTAATCCGCGACTTCTTCCGCCGCGAAGCCAAGCCGCCGATGCTCGTGTTTTTCGCGCAGCATTTCGTATTGGTGGGGCGCAAAATCCACCACCATCAGCCGGCCGCCGGGCGCGAGCGTGCGTGCGGCCTCGCGCAGGGCGCGGGCGGGGTTGTCGAGATAATGCAGAACCTGATGGACGATGGCGAGATCGATCGAATCGCGCTCGACCGGCAAGGCGTAGATGTCGCCCTGGCGCAGCTGCACATTGCGCAGGCCGGCCTGTTCGACGCGCGCCCGCGCTACGCCGAGCATGGCGGCGGAAAGATCGACGCCGATCGCATCCCGCGCATGGGGCGCCAGCAATTCCAGCATGCGCCCGGCCCCGCAGCCGATATCCAGCAAATGACCGACCGGCGGCGCCTTTTCGAGCGCGGCCGCGAGAATCGCAGCCTCGACCTTGGCCTCGGGCGCGTGCAGGCGCCGCGTCTCATCCCAGACGGGGGCGTGGTCGGCGAAATATTTCTGCGCCCGCGCGACGCGGGCGGCGCGCGTCTCGGCCAGCCGCCCACGATCGGCGGCGAGAACGGGATCGCCGGTGTCGAGGCGCGCGAGCACGGCGCGCGCCAGCGCCGCGGCGGCGCCCTTTTCCGGCGCCTTGAAAAAGGCCCAGGCGCCCTCGCGGCGGCGCTCGACCAATTCGGCTTCAAGCAATAATTTGAGGTGCCGCGACACGCGCGGCTGCGACTGGCCGAGAATGGTCACCAATTCGCTGACCGCGAGCTCGGCGTCGGCCAGCAGCGCATAAAGGCGCAGGCGGGATTCCTCGCCGATGGCGGCGAGGCAGGCCAGCGCGTCATGCAGATGGACGGCGTTTTCGCTCATTCTCATTCCAGCAGGATTTATTCATTTCAGAAGGATATGCACATATCTTTATACGTCGTTTGCATAAAGCGCAATCCCGCATGAGGCTGCAAGGCGGACAAACGCCCGAAAGAGCTTCGGCAAGCGCAGATTTTGCCGGGAATTAGGATCGCGAACCTGACGCTGGCCGGCGGCTGGCGGTAGAACCGGCCCTGTTCGAGGCGTCCCTCGTACGAGGAATTCATCCAGACCCTGCCCGCGCCTCTGCGTCCGTCTGGCGCGCCGCCATGAATAGACCTTATGATCGACAATTGAAATAAACGGCCGCGGCAGGATCAAGAATGGCAGGATCGGTTTTCGGCCGCCGGAACGCATGCGCAAATGACTGAACAAACGCCAGATATTCTCGCACTGATCCTTGCCGGCGGCCTCGGCCGGCGCATGGAGGGCCAGCGGAAGCCCCTGCTGCGGCTGGGCGGCCGGCCGCTGATCGAGCGCGTCGCCGCGCAAGCGCGGGCGCAATGCGGCGCGGTTGCGCTCAATCTTCATGACGCCGCTCCGGAGACCGCCGCGCCCTTTGCCGACCTCGGCCTGCCCGTTGCGACCGATGCGGCGCCCGGACGGCTGGGGCCGCTTGCCGGCGTGCTCGGCGGCCTCGATTTCGCCGCGCGAAATTTGCCGGATGTCGAGTTCGTTCTGAGCCTGCCCTGCGACTGCCCCTTCCTGCCCGACGACCTCGCCGCGCGGTTGCTCGCGGCCGCGCGCAGGGCGCCCTCCAGCCTCGCCTGCGCGGCGTCGGGCGGCCGGACGCATCCGGCGATCGCGCTTTGGCCTTTGGCCTTGCGGGACGAACTGCGCCGCGCGCTACTCGTTGAAGGCCAGCGCGCGGTCGGAAAATTCCAGAACGCCCATGGCGCCGTCGCCGTCGAATGGCCCGCGACGCCGCGCGATCCCTTTTTCAACATCAACACGCCGGACGATCTCGCCCGGAGCCAGGACATGCTGGGAAACCAATGACGACTTCACGTCCCGCGCTGGCGGCGCTGATCTATGAGGAAGGCGAACCGATCGACGCGATTTTCGCCCGGCTGCGCGACATCGTGACGGCACGGGGCTTTCGCGTCGGCGGCCTGCTGCAGGAGCCCTGCGGCGAGTCGGTCTTCGTCACCCATATCGACAGTGGGAGACGTTTCGACCTGATGCAGCAACTCGGCGCCTGCGCCGAAGGCTGCCGGCTCGATTCCGCCGCCCTGGCCGAAGCCGCAGGCCTGCTCGGCCAGAGCCTCGCCGCCGCGCCCGACCTGCTTCTCGTCACCCGTTTCGGGCGGGTCGAGGTTGAGGGCGGCGGATTCCTTGACGAAATCGGCGCCGCGGCCGGCGCCGGAATTCCGACCCTGATCGGGGTCGGCGCCAAGCGCGCCGCGGGATGGCGCGATTTCGCCGGCGATTTCGCCGAAAGCCTGCCCTGTTCGCTCGAAGCGGCGCTGGATTGGTGGGAGGCGCAGGAGCCGTGTCTAAAGTCAGGAGACATGGCTTCGCGTCAGGGCTAACATCCGCGCGGCGGCGCCGAAAGGGCGACGCCCAACGCATCGGAATACTTTCCGGAGGCAGACCATGAAACTTGTCAAATCGATTGCGATTCTCTCGCTCCTCGCTTTCACGAGCGCGGCTTATGCGCAAAATCCCGTTGGAGCGGCGGCTGGCGCGGCTGGCGCCGCCGTCGGCGGGGCGGCCAGCACGGTTGGCGGCGCGGCCAAGGGCGCGGCGGGCGCCGTAACCGGAACTGCCAATTCCGCGGCGAAAGCCGCCAAGCCGCGCTCCGCGAAATCGCTGGAATGTTCGAAGCAGGCGGACAGCCAGGGCCTGCACGGCAAGGACCGCAAGCACTTCATGAGCAAGTGCAAGAAGGGCTAACGCGAACCCGCCGGCTCCCGCCCGCGGGGGCCGGCGTCACAACCGGTCGGCGACCTTCGCGTCCATGCCGCGCGAAAGCGTCGCGGCGATCTGCTCGGCAAGGCAGCGATAGCCCTTGTCGTTCATGTGCAGATGGTCGGGGCCGGTGAAGTCCTCCCGCCCGCTCGCCTCGCCCAATGCGCGCATCGCCTCGTAACGCGAGACGAGCGTGACGCCTTCCTCGCGCGCCACGCGCGCGGTGACGTCCCGGATCGCGATATAATTCGGATTGGTCGCGAGCCTGCGCGACCATTGCATCCCGACCAACAGTACGTCGGCCTCGCCGCCTTTCAGGAAGCGCAGGGCGTCGCGCAAGGTTTTCTCATATTGCGCGGGCGTCACGCCGGCGATTCCGTCATTGGTTCCGACCTGCCAAAGGACGAGGTCGGGATGGAGGCGGGAAACGTCCTCGCGCAGGCGCACGACGGTTTCCGCCGCCTTTTCGCCGCCGACGCCGAGATTGACCACTTCGACCGCCTCGACCGGGAGGGCGCTCTCCAGCATGTCGCGCAATTGCGACGGATAATTCGCGGCCGGACTGCTGGCGCCTATGCCTTCGGTCGAGGACGAACCGATGGCGAGGATGCGCACGCGTCCCTCCTGACGGACGGCCCGGGCAAACTGGGGGAACGAGCCAATTCGCGCAGGCACGAGGGCCGCGCCCTGGCACAGGCTCTCGCTCGCCACGCGAAAGCGGCGCGCCCCCGGGCTCGCCGGGAAGATCAGGGAAAAAGCGGCGCCCAGCGCCACAGCGGCGGCCAGGACCACGAGAGGCCTTTTCATGCGGTTCCGTTTTCGTCGAGCTCGCGCCTGAAACTGTGCGCCTTCGCGCCGCCAGTCAATTCGGCTTCCGGCTATGGGTAAATTACGGTTTTAGGGTTCTTTCCACGGCTTTGTGACACAAAAAAGTCAGGCCGACGCGAATTTGGCCCGCAGCGCCGCCGACGCGGCTTCCACGAACAGGGCGGCCTTGCGCGGCGCCCGGCCCGGCGGCCGCAGCAGATGGATGGGAACCGCTGGCGGCTCGAACTCCGGCAGGAGGCGGACCAGCCGCCCCTGCGCCAGCCCTTCCGCGACCTGATAGGAAAAGAGACGGACGACGCCCAGCCCCGACAGGACCGCTTCGAGCGCGGCGTCGACCGAATTGACGGCGAGGCGCGGCCGCACGCGCACGGTCAGCTCCTCCTCGGGACCCAGATTCCAGTGGCTCGGCGCCGGCGAGACGCCGATGGTCGAGACGAAGGCGTGATCGGCGAGATCGGCGGGACTTTGCGGGACGCCCGCCTTCGCGAGATAATCCGGCGAGGCGACGAGAACCCGGCGCACCGAGCCGACCCGCAGGGCGATGAGCGAGGAATCCGGAAGCCGCCCGATGCGCAGGCCGACATCGACGCCTTCATCGACCAGCGACAGAACGCGGTCGAAGAGCAGGAGATTAACGTCGAGCCCGGGATGCTGGCGCAGAAAATCGCGCACGATCGGCATGATGTGCAGGCGCCCGAACATGACCGGAGCCGTGAGGGTCAGGACGCCTCGCAAGGCGCCGACGCCCTGCAGGGCGTCGGCCATGTCACCATAATCCGCGAGCAGGCGGCGGCCGCGCTCCAGCGCCTTCTCGCCGGCTTCCGTCAACGACAGCGCCCGCGTCGTGCGATTGAACAGGCGCTGCCCCAGACTGTCCTCGAGCGCGGCGACGGCGCGGCTGACGGCGGCGGGCGAGCGCCCCGTCTTGCGCGCCGCCGCGATGAAGCCGCCGCTTTCGGCGACGGCGACGAAAAGCGCAAGCGCGTCGAGGCGATCCATGCGATTATTTCACTTTCCGCAAAAGTCTGATGAGACTTTCCCCGATTAACATCATTTTGAAAAGGATTAGTCTGCACGGAGCGGGCCACGACGCCCGCCTCTCGGGGAGAAAGCGATGAATCCGCAAAAACCCATCCTGCTGCATGGCTTTGACCGATCCGGCCATTCGCATCGCGCCGAACTCATGCTGCGCCTGCTGGATCTGCCTTTCGAATTTCACCAGGTCGATCTGGTCGGCGGCGAACAGCGCGGCGAAGCCTTCCTGAAGCTCAATCCGTTCGGGACCGTTCCGGTCATCGAGGACGAGGGCGTGGTGGTCGCCGATTCCTGCGCGATCCTCGTCTATCTGGCCACGAAATATGATCCGCAAGGCCGCTGGCTGCCCCGCGATCCGGTGGGCGCAGCCCAGGTCCAGCGCTGGCTTTCGGTCGCCCAGGGCCCGGTGTTCAACGGCCCCTGCTGCGCACGTCTCGTCACGGTCTTCGGCATGGAGTTCGACCACTCCCGCGCCAAGGCCGTCGCGGAAAGGCTGTTCGCGACGCTCGATGGCGTGTTGGCGAACAGGACGTTTCTCGTCAACGAGCAGCCGACCATCGCGGACGTCGCGCTTTATTCCTACATCGCCCACGCGCCGGAGGGTGGCGTCGCACTTGATCTGCACAAGCATCTGGTCGCCTGGCTCAGGCGCGTCGAGGCCCTGCCCGGCTTCAAGCCCATGCCGGCGACCAAGGCCGGCCTGCTGGCGGCCTGAGACAATGGACGCGCCCCGATACGACCGCCGGTCATGGAGCGGCGACGAGATCCGGGCGCGCCAAAAAGCCGGCGCGCCCGAGATCGCGCCGGTCATCCGCACTTTCGCGACCGAGCAGCACCGCGATTTCTTCGCACGTCTGCCGCTGGCCTTCGTCGCCGGTCTCGACGCGGCGGGACAACCCGTCGCCTCGCTGCTGCGCGGCGCGCCGGGCTTCATCGCCTTGGCCGAACCGCGCCGCATGGAGATCGCGGCGCGCTTTCCCGAGGGCGAGCCGTTGACGCGCGAAATGGATGAGCCCTTCGGCGTCATTGGCATGGATTTCGCCGCGCGGCGCCGCAACCGGGTCAACGGCCGGATCGTCGTCGCCGAGTCCGGGCGCCTCACGATCTCGGTCGAGGAAGCCTTTGGCAATTGCCCGAAATATATCGCCCCGCGCGATCTTTTTTCCGGTGAAGGCGATCCAGGCGCCTGGAGGGTCCTGCCCGCGGTCGACGCCGAAGCGCGCGCGCTCATTGAAGGGTCGGACATTTTTTTCGTCGCCACACGCGGGGCGGACGGAATCGACATGTCCCATCGCGGCGGCCCGCCGGGGTTCGTCCGGCTGACGCCCGAAGGCGAACTCGCCATCCCCGATTTTCGCGGCAACAATTATTTCAACACGTTCGGCAACCTGCTCCACGACCCGCGCGCGGCGCTGCTCTTCGTCGATTTTCCACGCGGGCGGGTCCTGCATCTGCAAGGCGTGGCGAGGGTGGATTTCAGCCCCGTGCGCAGTTGGTCCTTCGCGCCGGAAAACGCATCCCTGCTCATGTTCGAAACAGCCTTGGGATCGGCGAGCGGCGTCGCGCCGTGAGATCGCTTTCGACCGGGGCTCCGCCGACGCCGCCCGTTTTCCCCGCGCAATCCCGCATCGAGAGCGATGCAGAAATTTGCTCTTTCGCACGGGGTCAGGCGCCGCCGGTCAGGTCGATGACGGTCGGGCCCAAGCCGAGCGACAGCGCGTGGTCAGGCGCGGCCTCCTTGAGGTCGACGCCGGTCAGCTTGAGGCGCAGGGCCTCGCGCGCCAGCCAGGCGATCTTTGCCGCCGCCAGCGCGGGGACAAGGCCATGGGCGTGGATGTTCGATATGCAGTTGCGCTCGCTGTCGCGGCGCCCCGGCCTTGGCGCGAAAGTGAGATAGCATCCGAGCGAATCCGCCGTGCTCAGGCCCGGCCGCTCGCCGATCAGCATCACCACGAGTTGCGCCCGCATTGCCGCCCCGATCGGGTCGGAGAGAGCCACACGGGCGCCATGCGCCAGCACGATGGGCGCGACGGAAAAATCGGCCAACAGCTTTAGCGTTGCCTTCACGGTTTCGACGCCATAGGCGTCGCAGGCGGCGGCGGACAGGCCGTCGCCGATGACGAAGACGATGTCGAAGGGGCCGGAGGGAAGTTTTTCCGCTTCGCCCGGCGCGAGAACGCGGCCGAGGTCGGGCCTCCGCAGATAAATGGTTTTTTCCGGCGCCGCGCTTGAGACGGAAAAGGTCTTGAGCGGCGCGAGCGCGGCGGCGAGCCGGTCCCAGTCCACGGCGCCATGTACGGCGTCGCGCGCCCTTGCATGGGCCATCTGGAATTCAAGCAGGGCGCGCGTCGGCAGTCCGTCGCCGGCGCGTCCCAAACCAATTCGTGCGCGCGTCAATCGTTTCAGGCGATCCCAGGGCGACGTTTCGGCGACCATCTCACGTTCCCTCCTGCGCCGCGAGCAGCCTTTGCAGCGAGGGCGTGTTCGCCGGCAGGCTGGGCACGCGTCCGAGCTCGTCCATCAGGCCGACGCCTTGCAGCCAGGCTTCGAATTCCGGCGCCGGCCGCAAATTGAGCAGATGGCGCAGCCGCAGAATATCATGATGCGACAGGCTCTGGTAATTGAGCATGATGTCGTCGGCGCCGGGCACCGCGATCAGGAAATTGACCCCGGCGTTCGCCAGCAGCAGCGCCAGCACGTCCATGTCGTCCTGGTCGGCCTCGGCGTGATTGGTGTAGCAGACGTCCACGCCCATCGGAACGCCGAGCAGCTTGGCGCAGAAATGGTCCTCGAGCCCGGCGCGCATGATTTCCTTCGCGTCATAGAGATATTCCGGGCCGATGAAGCCGACGACCGTATTGACGAGCAGCGGCGAGAAGGCGCGGGCCACGGCATAGGCGCGGGCCTCGACGGTCTGCTGGTCGACGCCGTGATGGGCGTCGGCGGAGAGCGCCGCGCCCTGACCGGTTTCGAAATACATGAGATTGGCGCCGACCGTTCCGCGCCCGAGTGAAAGCGCCGCCTCGTACGCCTCGCGCAGCAGGGAAAGCGTCACGCCGAATCCGTCGTTGGCGGCCTGCGTACCGGCGATGGACTGGAAAACGAGATCGAGCGGCGCGCCTTTCTCGATCGCCGCGATCGAGGTCGTGACGTGCGACAGCACGCAGGACTGCGCCGGCATGCCGAGCTTCTGGCGCAACCTGTCGATCATGTCGAGAATGCGGATGGTCGTCTCGACATTGTCGGTCGCCGGATTGACGCCGATGACGGCGTCGCCCATGCCGAAGGCAAGGCCGTCGACGATCCCCGCGGCAATGGCGGCGATGTCGTCGGTGGGGTGGTTGGGCTGGAGGCGCGAGGCCAGCCGGCCCTCAAGACCGATCGTGGTGCGGAAGGCGGTGACGACGCGCGCCTTGGCGGCGACGGCGACGAGATCGCCGTTGGACATCAGCTTCGAGACAGCGGCGGCCATTTCCGGCGTCAGGCCCGGCGCGATGCGCTCCAGAGTCGCGGAATCGGTCGCCTCGTCGAGCAGAAATTCGCGGAAGGCGCCGACCGTCATGGAGGCGAGCGGGGCGAAGGCAGCCGCGTCGTGATTGTCGACGATCAGGCGCGTGATCTCGTCGCTCTCATAGGGGATGAGCAGTTCGGTCAGGAACGTCGTGAGCGGCAGGTCGGCGAGCGCCATGCGCGCCGCCACGCGCCG
>JAJXYV010000163.1 GCA_021780435.1 Pseudomonadota bacterium | reverse complement strand
CATCGTCACCGTCGCAGCCTTCGTCGCCTATTATTTTCTGGGCGGCAAAGACCATTGGCCGTTCAAGGCCGAGCAAGGGAACCTGTCGGAAGCCGCGCCGGCGCGTGCGGGGGCGCCGACCATCGAGTTGAAAGCCAAGCAGTTCGAACTGATCAAGCTCGGCGTGGTGGAGAAGCGCGCCTTTCGCATCGTCAAAGCGGCCGTGGGGGCCGTCGATTTCAACCAGGATCGCTCAACCCAGGTCTCCAGCCCCTATCAGGGGCGCATTCTCGACGTCTTCGTCAATCTGGGGGATCGGGTCAGGCGGGGCGATCCGCTTTTCACCGTCGAGAGCCCCGATCTGATGACGGCCGAGGCGAATCTCATCCAGACGGCCGGCGTGCTCGATCTCGCCAACGCCAATCTCGTCCGCTTGCGCGGGGCCACGAAACTGGGCGGGACGGCGCAAAAGGACCTTGACCAGGCGATCTCCGACCAGAAGACCGCCGCAGGCAATTATGAGGCGGCGCGGCGCACGCTCGTCGTTTTCGGAAAGGCGGACGGGGAGATCGACAGCATCGTCAAGGACGCCAAGGTCGACCGCGCGCTCGTCGTTCGCAGCCCGCTCGACGGCGTCATCTCGGCGCGAACCGCCGCTCCGGGCCAGTTGGTCCAGCCCGGCGTCACGCCGACCCCCGTGACCGTCGCCGACGACTCGTCGATGTGGCTCAATGCTTTTGTCGTTGAAGCCGCCGCGCCGGCGATCGCCGTCGGCGACGCGGTCCTTGCCCGCGTGCCCGCCGCGTCCGGCGAGCCTTTGGCCGCCAAGGTGACGCGCCTCGGCGGCGCCATCGATCCCGTCACGCGCCGCCAGCTTGTCCGCGCCGAAATCGACAACAGCGCGCGGGCCTTGCGCGCCGGCATGATGGCGACTTTCGAGATTGTCGTGAGCCAGCCCGTCGATTCGCCGAGCATCCCCGCGGCCGGCGTCGTGCGCGAGGGCGACGGCTCGATGACCGCATGGGTCCGGCGCGACCAGACCCATTTCGAACAGCGCGTCGTCAAGATCGGCATCCAGCAGGACGGACACGACCAGATCCTCGACGGATTGAAGGAAGGCGAACCGGTGATCGTCAGCGGCGCCGTCTTTGTCGACAATATCCTGAAGGCTGGCCCCTCCGACTGATCTTCGCGTTTCCACCGCCCGGCAAGACCAACTCCCGAGAATGCGCATTTGATCAAGGCCCTGCTCAGTTTCAGCTTGACGCGACGCCCTATCGTCGTCCTGGGCGTGCTCGTCTTTCTGGCGACGGGCGTGGTCGCGTTCAGGCAACTCAACATCGAGGCTTATCCGGATCCTGCGCCGGTCATTCTCGAGATCACCGCCCAGGCCGCCGGCCTTTCCGCGGAGGAAATGGAGAAATATTACACCCTTCCGATCGAGCTGGGTCTTTATGCGACGCCCGGCGTCGTCAACATCCGGTCAACGTCGTTCTATGGCCTGAGCTTTGTTCGCGTGACCTTCCGATATGGCGTCGATTTCCACTTTGCCTATGCGCAGACCGCGGTAAGCCTTCAGCAAAACGTCTCCCTGCCCGGCGGCCAGACGCCGCAGATCCAGCAGTCCAGCCTCACCGGCGAAGTCTTCCGCTACGAGATTGTCGGCCCTGAACATTTTGGTCTCACCAATCTCCGCACGATTCAGGATTGGGTGGTCGCGCGACGGCTCCTGACCATTCCCGGCGTTGTCCAGGTCAATTCCTGGGGCGGGACGACAAAGGAGTTCCATGTCGAAGTCGATCCGGCGAAGCTCGAGAACTTCAATGTAAGCGTCCCGCAGATCATCACCGCGCTCGGCAACGCCAATATCAATGTCGGCGGCCGCGAAATCACCATCGGCCAGCAATCGATCAACATTCGCGGGATCGGCCTGATCGATGATGGCGGCGATGACGACCTGACCCGAGGCGATCGGGTGACGGATATCGAGAATGTCGTCCTGACCCAGAACAATGGCGTGCCGGTGCTGGTCAAGGACGTCGGAAAGGTCAGCGTGGGCTATGTGCCGCGCCTCGGCATCGCCGGACGGGACAAGCGGGACGATATCGTCGCCGCGATCGTGGTGATGGGCCGCACCGACCACACCAACGACGTCCTGCCCAAGATCAAGGCGATGGTGGAGAAGATCAATTCGGACGGCGCATTGCCGCTCGGCGTCAAGGTCGTGCCCTTTTACGACCGGATGTCGCTGGTCGATGTGACCACGCATACGGTGATGCATAACCTGGTCTTCGGATGCCTTCTGGTCTTCTTCATCCAGTGGCTGTTTCTCGGCGACCTGCGCAGTGCGGTCATCGTCGCCGCCAATATTCCCTTCGCCTTGTTCTTCGCGATCCTGATCATGGTCGCGCAGGGACAGGACGCCAACCTGCTTTCGGTCGGCGCGGTCGATTTCGGCATTATTGTCGATTCCGCCGTGATCATCGTGGAGAACATTTTCCGCAATTTCCAGTTGCGCGGCAATGACCGGCAGATGCTGCTGCAGCACCTCTCGGAAGGCTATTGGGGCGACGATCCGACCCGGCTCGGCGAACGAGGCGTCACGGCGTTTTGGACCAACCGGCTGCGCCTGATCCTCATCAGCGTGCTCCAGGTGGACAAGGCGGTTTTCTTCACGGCCGCGATCACCGTGACGGCTTTCCTGCCGCTCTTCACGATGACCGGCGTCGAGGGTCAGATCTTCGGGCCGATGGCGCGCACCTACGCCTATGCCCTGACCGGCGCCTTGCTCGCCGCCTTCACGGTCACGCCCGTCATGGCGTCCCTCATTCTGGCGGCGCAGGTCAAGGAACGGGAAACCGCCTTCGTCCACGCGATCCGGCGCGCTTATACGCCCTCGCTGCGCTTCGCGCTCGACAACGTCGGCGTCGTCCTCGGCGCGGGCCTGGTTTTCATCCTCCTCAGCGCCGGGCTCGCGACCCGGCTCGGCAGCGAATTCCTTCCGGCGCTCGAAGAAGGCAATTACTGGATTCACGCCAATCTGCCGCCGTCCCTTTCGCTCGAGGACGGCAATGCGGCGACCAACAAGATCCGCCTGATCCTGCTCAAGCACCCGGAAATCATTACGGTCGTGTCCCAGCACGGGCGCCCCGACAATGGCTCCGACGCCTCGCCCTTCTCGAATGTCGAGATCTTCGCGCCGTTGAAGCCTTTCGATCAATGGCCGAGTGGGCTGACGAAGGACAAGTTGACCGAACAATTGAACGAGGAATTGGCGGAAGCCCTTCCCGGCGTCGGCTTCAATTTCTCGCAATATATCCAGGACAATGTCGAAGAGGCGCTCTCGGGCGTGAAAGGCGCCAATGCGGTCAAGGTCGTCGGGCCAAATCTCAAGAAGCTCGAGGAAATCGCCGATCAGGTTCAGACCGCAATCGCCAATGTCCCCGGCATCACCGATCTCGGCGTCTTTCATGTCCAGGGCCAGCCCAACCTCAACATCAAGGTCGATCGCGCCAAGGCGGCGCGCTTTGGGCTCAACGCCGGAGACGTGAACGCGGTGATCCAGGCGGCGCTTGGCGGCGCCCTGGCGACGACCGTGCTCGAAGGGGACCGGCAATTCGGCCTGACCGTTCGCCAGGAGCGGAAGGACCGACTCGACATCGAAGCGATCAAAGCCCTCAAGGTCGCTTATGGGAACGGGAACGCTGGTCAGCTTTCCTATGTGCCGTTGAGCGAACTCGCCGACATCAGCCTCGACACCGGCGCGTCGTTCATCTACCGGGACCTTGGCGCCCGCTACATTCCGGTGAAGTTCTCCGTTCGCGGCCGCGACCTCGGCAGCACGGTGGCGGAAGCTCAGGAAACGATTGCGAGAGAGGTCAAGCTCCCAACCGGCTACCGTCTCGAATGGTCGGGCGAATTCGAGGATCTCGAAAAGGCCCGCGCGCGCCTCCTCATCGTCGTTCCCGCAACGATCTGCCTGATCATGGTGCTGCTCTTCGGCTTGTTCAATTCGCTGCGGGATAGCCTCGTGGCGCTCGCGGGCATCCCCTTCTCGATCTGCGGCGGCGTCATCGCGCTTTATATCTCCGGCCTGGCTTTCTCGATCTCGGCGGCGATCGGCTTCATTTCGCTGTTCGGCGTCGCGGCGATGGACGGCATCCTCAACATCACCTATTTCCGTGAACTCCGCCTTCGCGGCATGGACGTGGCGGAAGCGGTCTTCAGCGCATCGGAACAGCGCATGCGACCGATGCTCATGACCGCGCTCTCGGCTGGCATCGGCCTTTTCCCGGCGGCGGTCTCGACCGGAATCGGCAGCCAGGTCCAGAAGCCGCTGGCCACGGTGGTGGTCGGCGGCATGACGATCGGTCCGATCCTGCTTCTGGTGGTTGCGCCCGCAATCCGTAAAGTGTTTCTTGGTCGCGACGAGTTCGTTCGCAGGCGGCGCGTTTCCGACCCCCCGGCGCTGCGGCCCGTTGAGACGCCCGGGAACGAGACTCCGAATGATGAGCCGCCTGCGGAAGGGCCGGAGTCGAACGCATGATGACAAGCCGCAGATTGGGCTTGCGCCGTGGACCAGCGCCGAAAAAGGCGCTCGTGGCGCTGGCTGCGCTGACGCTCTCAGGCTGCGCCGTCGGCCCGGATTTCGTCGCCTCGGCCTCGCCCAATGTTGACGGCTATACGCCGGAAAGGCTGGTTGCGACCTCGGGCGCCGCCACGCAAGGCGGGGCGTCGCAACGTTTTGTCGCCGGCATGGATATTCCCGGCGAGTGGTGGAAGCTGTTTCATTCCAGGGCGCTCAACCGTCTCATCGAGACCGCGCTCGCGAACAATCACGATCTCAAGGCGGCCGAGGCCGGGCTCAAGGCGGCGAAGGAATCGGTCGAAGCGCAGAAGGGCTTCTTCTATCCGACGGTCGTTGGCGCGCCGAACGCCTCTCGCCAGTTGCAGGCGACGGGCACGCTGGCGCCAACGCTCAACAACAACCAGTCCTTCTTCACGCTTTATACGCCGCAGGCGACAGTCTCCTATTCGCCTGACGTCTTCGGCCTCAACCGCCGCGCGGTCGAATCCCTGCAGGCTCAGGCGGATATGCAAAAGTTCCAGACCGAGGCGACCTATCTCTCGCTGACGTCGAACATCGCTGTCGGCGCGGTGCAGGAAGCGTCCTACCGCGGGCAGATCGCCGCGACCAAAAAGGCCATAAGAACCATGCAGGACTTGCTGGCCATCCTGCGGCAGGAGAAAGCGTTGGGACAGGCGGCGGAAGCCGACGTCGCCCTTCAGGAAGCCGCGCTCGCCCAGGCCGAGAGCGCGCTTCCCATTCTCGAAAAGCAGCTGGCGCAGCAGCGCGACCTGCTGACGGCGCTCGCGGGCGGCCTGCCGAGCCAGCCCGCGCCGGAGAGCTTCGAGCTATCCAGCCTGCGCCTGCCTGAAAAGCTCCCGGTGAGTCTGCCCGCAAATCTGGTCTGGCAACGCCCCGACGTGCGCGCGGCGGAGGAAAACCTTCATTCCGCACAAGCGCAGGTTGGCGTCGCTCTTGCGAGCCGCCTTCCGAATTTCACCCTGACCGCCGACGCTGGCTCGACCGCGACGACGCTGTCGCAATTGTTCATCCCGGGCAATAATTTCTGGACCTTTGGCGGCCAGCTCGGCCAGACCCTTTTCGACGGCGGAACGCTCATGCACAGGGAGGCCGCGGCGCAGGCGTCCGCCGTCCAGGCCGCGGAGCAATATAAGAGCACGGTGGTCAATGCGATGCAGAATGTCGCGGATTCCCTGCGCGCCATCCAGAACGACGCCGACGCCCTCAAGATCGCAGTATCCGCCGAGTCGGCCGCCGCCAAAAGCCTGAAGATCGCCGAAGGCCAGCGTCAACTCGGCATGGTGAGCAAGGCCGCGGTTCTGCTCGCCGAACAGGCCTATCTCAACGCCACCGTCACCCGCGTCCAGGCCGAAGCGATGCGCTACGCCGATACGGCTGCTCTGTTCCAGGCGCTCGGCGGCGGCTGGTGGAACCGGCCCCACGAACTCGACCGGGTCGATTCGGTCGCGCAGGCGAAGCCCCTGGACCTCGACCTCTATCCAGGGCCGCGCCAAGCAGTGAAAGCGGAAGACTACAAAATCTCCGCCCCGCATTGACGCCGGCACTCGCCATCTTCGCCTCGGCCCGAATTTGGATGAATGGCTTGACCGAACGAGAATGGGCGACCGCGAACAGGCCTCCGGCGTGTCCGAAAAGCCTCCTTGGCCCGCCTTCCCACGTATCGCCGAAACGCGCCGGCTAGAATTGCCAGTGGGCGCGAGCGGCAAAGAAGTTTGCGGGGCCGCGTTGCGTATTATACGCGGGATTGGCGATCAATTGATAATCGAGGCCGAGCTTCGTCGAAGTCGTCAGCGCGTAATTGTAATAGGTTTCCAGGATCTGTTCCTGTCCCGGATGGGTCAATT